>JBKJSZ010000101.1:0-12115 GCA_046593675.1 Ferruginibacter sp. | reverse complement strand
AAAAGGCACCGGCGAATTATGACGGCCATTCGCCGTGCAGCAATTGACGGCATTTGTGCATAGTGGTTTCAGCTTTTAAGCAATGCTTCCGAATAGGTTGAACAATTTATTTTGATTGGAATTTTACCACAAAGAGCACAAAGCAGATACACAAAGGATACAAAGTATCTTAAACCATTTGTGCCCTTTGTGTTAAAAAAAATTCCCCGCAGGCGAAACACAATAAACCGCCCGGACAGTTACCCGCCCGGGTTAGGTCTATCTTCCGTTTTCATACGGGAAAAACATAGTTTCTGGGTTGTTAGTAGGTGCAATGTAGAATCCTTGATTACCATGTATTTGCAATCAACTTTTGTTCAAATTATTTTTTTAATACATTATTTGTTTTATTATTTAGGATTGGATTTCACGTTATTGTGACCGACATTAAATGAACAGTCATTTTATTTAACTTCATACATTCGTATACCTACTATACTATATGCCAGCAAATAAAAGTGCCCTACTCCGTTATAGAATAATCGATTCGTGCCTGACCAATTCCATGAGGAAATATCCCACCATGGAATTCATCATCGATAAAATAGAAGTGCAATTAGGAAAATCGATTTCCAACTCAATGTTTACGAAAGACATTGACGCCATGAAAAGAGAACACAGTGCTCCTATCGAATACAACCGGGCTAATAAAGGATATTGTTATACAGAACCCGACTATTCGTTTTCTACTTTTCCACTTTCTGCAGATGAAATAGAAGCGCTGGATTTTTCAACAGCTTTATTGCAGCAATTAAAACATACTTCGCTGTTCGCGAATTTTGAAGCTGCTATCAACCGGTTTATTGAAGGTTACAGGATCAGTAAAGTGCTGGGCAAATCTGAAAAACAATTGTTGCAGGTGGAAGAATCTGTTTCATCAGAAGGCAGCAACTGGATAGAGATCATTCTTAAAGGCATCACAGAAATGAATTGCCTGGAAGTAATCTACCATCCTTATGGACGCGCAGAAAAAGCGCATCTTTTTTCACCGTATTTATTGAAAGAGTACAGGAACAGGTGGTACACAATTGGCTATTCCAACATCGCAGAAAATATCCTTGTACTTGCCCTGGACAGGATTCAACGCATAGAAAAAACTACAGAACTATACATCTCGAACGCTTCGTTTTCTCCGGAGGAATTTTTCAAATATTCTTTTGGTATTACGCAGATCCATGATGCGGTTGCAGAAAAGGTAGAGTTGTTGTTTACACCTGTACAATCTCAATACATCATCAGTCAGCCTTTGCATCATTCGCAAACGATACTTTCCAACGACGAAGCCGGGTTGCGTATTCAACTGGAAGTATACTTAACGCGTGAATTATCTATGTGCATTTTATCTTATGCAGAAAATGTGACGGTTATTAAACCTAAAAAATTGATTAACCAGATCCGTCAACATGTTGAGAATATGAGGGGATTATATAATTAGTTTTTTTTAACACAAAGACACAAAGTAAATAAAATACAAGGACATAAAGTTTCAATTTGTGCCCTTAGTGATTTCTCCGTTCCCTTTGTGTTTATAAATTCGCCCGCCACGACTACTCACTGTGCCCTTTGTTATAATTGCTTTGTGTCTTTGTGGTTAAAAAACCCTCGCCGCAGGCGAAAAGTCTTTTAAAATATTCACATTATAAATAGATGGTGAAGCAAATCGTTATTTTGCTGTTCATACCAGTTTAATCAATCATGCAGCAGAGAAACGATGTACACCAGCAATTTGCCGAATATTTCCCGGACGCAAAACTGCATCCTTACCTATACTTACTTTCAAAAAAACTGAGCGATGGCCATATTTGTATTGATATAAATAACATCAACAAATTTGAGTTGGAAGAATCTGGCTATACGTTGGATAAAAAAGCACTAGTTAACCAGCCACTTATTTCAAACGGAAATGGGAAAACACCTTTTATATTACTAAACAACAAATTATATTTCGAAAGGTATTTCAATTATGAAACCGTTATCCTCAACAGGATCTTACAATTTATACAACAGGAAAAAAAGCAGGTTGATGAAACTGTAAAAACTATTCAACAGCATACTCCATTCATTAAAGCAATTTTTGGTAAGGAACAATCAGGTCAAACCAACTGGCAACTGGTGGCTGCACTTACAGCGGTATTGAATCATTTCACTATTATCACCGGCGGACCAGGAACCGGTAAGACGACAACCGTCGCCAAGATTCTTGCCATTTTGTATACGATCAACCCAAACTTAAAAGTAGCATTGACTGCCCCGACAGGCAAGGCCGCAACGCGTATGGCCGAGTCATTGAAGAATACCGTTGTTGGCGAAAATGCCATTAAAAATAAATTTCAGTCGCTCGAACCTTCTACTATTCATCGGCTGCTGGGTTCCATTAAAAACAATCCGCACTTTAAACACCATTCTGAAAACCCGTTAAACGCTGACCTGATCATTGCCGATGAATCCTCCATGATCGATGTTGCTTTGTTTGCCAAATTGTTAGATGCTGTGGGGCCGGATACTAAGTTGATCATGTTGGGCGATAAAGACCAACTGGCATCTGTAGAAGCAGGAAGTCTATTCGGAGATCTGTGCCAGGCGCAGACACAACTGAATGTATTTTCTAAAGAAAGAGCAACGCTGATCAATTCTTTTATTTCAAACAAAGAAGAACAGATTCATAATAACTCAATTTCCGAAAGTACGCATCCGCTCTTTCAACATATTATCGAACTGCAAAAGAGCCATCGCTTTTCCGACGAAAAAGGCATCGGCAAATTCAGCAAGAGCATCATTCACAATAATGAAAAAGACATACGCAACTTCTTTCTGAATAACGATGCGCAGGTAACAATTGATATTGATTATTCAGAAAAGATCTTTCAGAATTTTATTAAAGGTTACGAAATATTTATTGGTGAACCCGATATAAAAACGGCATTACAAAAATTGAATGCGCTCCGGGTGTTGTGTGCGGTAAGAGAAGGTGAGCAGGGCTTGTATGCAATCAATAAGAAAATTGAAAAGTTACTGCACAATAAAAAACTTATCTATCCCAATGGTAATTTATATGCAAACCGACCTATAATGGTCACCACCAACAACCGTGAATTACAATTGTTCAACGGCGATATCGGAATTATCCGGCCAGATGAAAATGGAATTTTAAAAGCATGGTTTGAAAATGGTGAAGGCGAAATACGATCTGTATTACCCGGTTACATTTCAGATGCAGAAACGGTTTTTGCCATGACGATCCACAAAAGCCAGGGATCAGAATTTAATAGAGTGCTGGTAGTATTGCCCGAGGGCGATGATATCAAATTGCTAACACGCGAATTATTGTATACAGCTGTAACACGTGCGAAACAGGAAGTGATTATCCAGGCCAGCGAAAAGTTGATCTTACAAACAGCTAATGCCATCGTACATCGCGGATCCGGTATCATCAAAAGATTCACACAGGTAAATAAATAAGACAGCATACATTAATCAGCATAAAATGGCATTTCATTTTCACGGATCAAATTCATTAAAAGCATTATCGAAACAATTATGTATAGATATGCGTTCTAATTTTCAGGACGCCTTTCAACCGGTATACATTGTTACGCAAACAGAAGGGATGAACAACTGGGTGAAACTGCAAATGGCAAAAAAACTGGGCATTGCCGCAAATTGTAAATTCCTGAAGCCGAATGACATCATCCATAAGATCTACTATACACTCGGCGGCACATCGACACAAACCTTATCTCCTGAAAATATGAACTGGCTTTTGTACAAGCTGTTAGGAGAAGTAGAATTCATTAAAGGCTTTCCTGCTATATCATCTTATTACAACAATGAGGAAGATGATAAAGAAGTAAAACGAATGGGCCTTGCTGAAAAAGTTTCTGACCTGTTCGATCAATACCAGATCTATCGCATGGAAATGATAGAGCGCTGGAACAATAATGAACCTGCCCAACATTCAGAAGAAGAATGGCAACGGCATTTATGGATCGCAGCGCATGCTATTACCGGCGCCAGCTTCCCCGACAAATCAAAGCTCGGTAAAGAGATCGCAGCAGCGTTAAAAAATCCGGATCATGCGCAAAGGCTCGTACGGAAAATGCCACGTGTATATTTCTTCGGCATCAGTGTTATCACCGAATACCACTTACAGATATTTGAACACCTGGCAGAACACATCCACCTCAATTTCCTGTTGCTGAATCCTGCGCCCGGCATTTACTGGTTTGACGATAAAAGTGAAAAAAAGATCACCTTTTTGAAAAGAATTGGAAAATTGTCTAAGGAAATAACTGCCGACAATAATCAATTGTTATTAGGCTGGGGAAAGATCATCCAGGATACTTTTTCATTGCTGTTTAAAAATGAATCGCTGATAAACGCTTATGATGAAATTGATGGATCTGAACCCGGACACGATACGCTTCTTCATAAAATTCAACATGCTATCTCACAAAATAAAAGTTTTCAGGAAGAGGAAAAATTTACAGAAGCTGCCATTCAGGATGTATCTATTGTTATTAATTCCTGCTATAGCCCCGCAAGGGAAGTAGAGTGTTTGTACAATTACCTGGTTTATCTCGTTGATAAAAAAGGTGTTCAATTGTCCCCAAGAGACATAGTAGTAATGGTGAGTGATATCAACCTGTATTCCTCTTATATCAAAGCGATATTCAACAATGCGCCCTATAAATTCCATTATACGATCGCCGATGAAAGTTATGCCGTGTCAGACAGTATCTCACATGCCCTGCATGCTGTTTTATCCATTACAGAAGAAGATTTTTCTGCAGAAGAGGTGATCAGGCTGATGGACTCTTCCTTTATAAGGCAGCGTTTCAATATTTCAGATCCGTCGTTCATCAGGAACATCATTGATGCTGCCAATATCCGGTCGGGCATAGAAGGCAAGCGGGAAGATGATTCAAGGTATATCAGCTGGACGTATGGTTTAAAGCGCATCATGTATGGTATTTGTATGCTTGGCACGGAAGAATTTGGTGAGGGCGCAGAAAGTTTTTTTCCTTTAGATATTGTTGAAGGCAACGCCGCTCATGATGTAATCCGCTTTGTTCATTTTTCGGAATTACTGATACAGTCATTGAAAGAAAGAAAAAGTGAAAAGACGATCATGCAATGGGTGGAATATATCAATCAAACCCTGCACACTTTCGTTTGCACCTCAGAAGAAACAACGGATGAAGATTACATCCTTTTATTGCAGCAACTGGAAAATTATCATTCCAGTATGGAATTATTTACAGAACCCATCAGCTATGAAGTTTTCATGCACCGTTTTATGGAAACGCTGGCGGGAGAAACGAAGAAAGAATCTTTCGCTGTCGGTGGTATTACTTTCTGTTCCCTCATTCCTATGCGTAGTATTCCATTTAAAGTAGTAGCCTTGTTAGGTTTGAACTTTGATAAATTCCCGCGGAAAGAAAACAGCATCGGTTTTAACCTGATAGATAAAGAAAAACGAAAAGGCGACCGTAATGTGAAAGAAAATGACAAACACCTTTTCCTGGAAACGTTATTATCGGCAAAAGAACATTTATACATCAGCTATGTGGGACAAAGTTTGAAAGACAATTCGAGCTTTCCTCCTTCTACCCTGGTTGATGAACTGGTGGACCACATCACACAAAACGCGCTGCAGCCGGCTAACGTCCGGAATACACTCATCACCAAACAACCGTTGCATCCATTTAGTCAGCGATACAACCCGGGAACGCCACGCCTCTACTCCTATCTTAATGGACAGCAAAAAGCCATCAAAGAATTGTCGAAGGAAACCACCGCATCGGAAATTAATTTTAACGAAATCAGCTTAGACAGCCTTGTCAGCTTTTTGAAAAATCCGATCCAGGGTTATTACAACAAAGTATTAGGCATCTATTATAACCACGATGAAATCTCCCTGCGAGATACCGAGTTGTTTGAACTGGATACTTTACAGAAATGGAGTTTAAAGAATGCTTTGCTGACAATTCCTGATGACAAAGTACAAGAGCATACTACAGTCTTAATCAAAACAGGCGGACTTCCGTTAAAAAACATGGCCGCCATTGAAGTAGATAAACTTCAACCCGAAGTGCAGAAAGTGAAAACATTGCTAGAGCCATTGATCGGTGAAGAAGATGTTCCGTCAACGCTGGGAGTTGACGTTAAATTGGGTGAGATCACGTTAACCGGAAAGGTAAAAGGGATATACGATGATAAAATGATCGTGATCTCCTGGTCAAAATCAGAAATAAAATATTTACTGGATGCCTATATCCGTTACATGGCCTTGATCGCATCGGGACATACAGTGTCGCTTCATTTTGTTTCCTGTCATAACCAGGCTGTATTTCCATCTATTGCTATTAATAAAACAGAAGCCGTACATCGCCTAGAGGAAATTGTGGATGTATATATGGCGGGGCATAAAAATATTATTCCGTTTGATTCTTCTTTCAAGATCAAACCTTCTGATATAGAAAATCTGGATCAGCCAACATTTGACAAGAAGGTGAAAGACAAGTTTGAGAATTTTAAATTTCCCTGTAATGATACGTATATGAACAAAGAATACGAAAAAGGTTTTTTCCATTCAGAATATACATTTATGGAATACCGGCAGGCTGCGGCAATACTGCTCGTTCCTTTGGATGCATTTTTTCCCGGATACTTTAAATAATAAATATGTCTCATCCTTTCAAAGACTTTAAAGCATTAACGGTTTCGCTGCAACGCGTTAACCTGATAGAGGCCAGCGCGGGTACCGGGAAAACCTATTCCATCGCCATACTCGTGTTGCGCTTATTGCTGGAAAAGAAATTTACCATCAAAGAAATATTGATGGTAACATTCACCAAAGCGGCTGTTGCGGAACTGGAAGAGCGTATAAGATTTTTTGTAAGACAAGGTTACCAGGTTGCACTTAAAGAAAACATCCATGATACCACCATTACAGAACTGGTGAAAACGGCCATTGCAAAAGACGGTGCAGAAAATGTAAAAGAATTATTGAACAATGCGGTCGTCTATCTGGATGAAACATCGGTATTGACCATTCACAGTTTTTGTCAGCAGACCTTAAATGAATTTGCGTTTGAAACCAACCAGTTGTTCGGCGCCACACTCATACAGGATACTTCTTTCATTTTAGAAAAAGAAGTGAACAAATTCTGGAGACGATATATCACTTCCATTCCTGTTGAATTATTAGAAACCATTGCAGGGCAGCTATCGCGTGAGCACATCAAAGAGATCGTAAAAAATCATTTGGATGGAAAACAATACCATTCCTACGACAGGACGCAACAGTATACTTTAACTGAAAAGGTATATGCGGATGTGATGGCAGAAATGAAAGAATTAAAAGTTAAGTATGAGGAATTGTATCATATTTCTGTTGAATATGTGATCAACAACAAAAGTCAATTAACAGCAACCTGCGAAGGAAATACGCATGCCCGAAAAAATGTACTGGCTTTGGTGGACAAGCCCGAAGAGTTCATACAGTTTATTGCGGCCAACAGCAGTAAAGTATATATCCAGAAACTTTTTTTAGATATACTGAATCAGTGTAATGATTGTAAAGCGGTGAATGACCAGATAGATGAACAGATCAATTTCTGCCTGAACAAGATCTATTATGTGGCCATCAGGGAAGTATCTGCAGGCGTAAAAAAATACAAAACACACATCAACCAGGTTTCTTTTGATGACCTGATCAGCAACCTGTATGCGGCATTGATGCAACGCGATAATCCAAAACTGGTAGCAGCATTGCAGAAAAAATATAAAGCTGTTTTCATCGATGAGTTCCAGGATACCGACAGGATGCAATACGACATTTTCAAAAAAGCATTCGGAACCCGCACCGTACTTTTTTATATCGGTGATCCTAAGCAATCCATTTATGCATGGCGTAAGGCAGATATTTCCACTTATTTCAAAGCTTATAAAGATGCGGCGAATTGTTATGATATGAATGAAAATTATCGTTCTTCTGAAAGATTGATAAAGGCGATGAACCAATTCTTTATACCGGAACCCGGATTCGATACGTTTCATTTCGGGGAAGCTGACGATGCCATCCAATACATTTTCGTTAATTCGCCCGTTCCGAATACCAAAGGCTATTTACAAAAAGATGGTGCCGAATGTATCCCGATCAGCATTGGCACCTATGCGAACAAAACAGAGATTGCCGATGCTGTTTGTGCACAGGTGATCGATCTGTTGTCATCCGGTTCTTATGTGATCAGCAAAAATGAAAACAGGAAGATCCTTCCATCAGACATTGGCATTTTAGTGCGCTCGAATGTGGAAGGGCACACGATAAAAAATGCATTGTCACGATTTGGTATTCCGGCCGTGACCATTGGCGATGCAAAAGTTTTATCATCCCAGGAAGCCATTGATGTGATGTATATTTTAGAAGCGATGATGGACATCTCGCGTTCGAATATTAACCGTGCTTTATTGTGTGGCTTCACCGGTTATACAGCCGAAAAAATATTATTACTGAATGAAGAAGTGGCGATAGAATTATTCCGGAAATATAAAACGATCTGGGAAGAAGATGGTGTGTACAATGCATTAACCAGTTTCGTTTCCGACTTTGGTGTGCAGCAGGTTTTACTGCAGGAAAATTCTGAATCCGGGGAACGCATCATCACCAATTTATACCAGTTGATTGAACTGTTGTATAAAATACAATCTGTTAAAAAATTATCAGCAACCGAATTGATCGAATGGCTGAAACGCGGCATTGAAGTAAATGATGGTGAAGGGGATGAATACGAACAGCGGATTGAAAATGATGAAGATGCTGTAAGAATCATCACCATTCATAAAAGCAAAGGGCTTGAGTACAACATTGTGCTGGCGCCATTCCTGGATTTTGCTGAAAGGAAAAATGATGCTTTTACAACGTATAGAAATACCGATGGTGATTACATACATATTAAATCAAAGCAACTCACCGATGTTGAGAAAGAGTTTGCAAAGATCCAGTCGGAACAGGAGAACAGGCGGCTGTTGTATGTAGCGATCACACGGGCGGTGTATACCTGTTTTTTATTTAGGAACACCAATTATAAAGAAACGACTCTTTCATTTTTTACAAATGCATTATCCTGCGCGGATCCATCATTGATTCAATTTGAAAATGCACCTCGAATTCAGGAGAAATATTTTTTCAAAAAATCAATTGCAGCAAAACAAAAAATAAAAAAAGATGTAGTAAAATTTCAGCTCTTGGAAAATAACTGGTCGCGAATGAGTTATACCGGATTGGCAGCTGAAACAGAAAAAAGACCGAAGTTGAAAAGTGGAATAGCTGTAGATAATTATAATAATTTTATTTTTCATCAGCTTCATAAAGGAGTGAATACCGGAAACTTGCTGCATTATATTTTTGAGAACCTGCATTTTTCGAACAATGAAAAATGGCCGATGGTTTTGATAAATGCCATCACCCAATTTTCACCTTCACAGAAAGAATTGTATGAAAGTTTCTTACCGCAATTGCTGGAGCATGTACTGCAGGCAATCATTCAAACAGAAAATGTTTCATTTACATTATCGGATATCTCATTCGACAAAAGGATCCATGAATTTGAATTTGATTTCCCGGTAACGGCTTTTAATCCTGCTATACTTTTAGACATGAATGATGATGAGACGGAGATCGCTGTAAAAACCCTCCCGGAAATACAAGGTATCATGAATGGAAAGATTGATATGCTTTTTGAAAGCAATGGAAAATATTTTGTGCTGGATTGGAAATCTACTTACCTCGGTGATGATGTTGACAACTACGCTCCGCAATATTTATCAGCAGCCATGAGTGAAAACAATTATCATCTTCAAT
This sequence comes from Ferruginibacter sp., assembly GCA_046593675.1. Lineage (GTDB taxonomy): Bacteria > Bacteroidota > Bacteroidia > Chitinophagales > Chitinophagaceae > Ferruginibacter. The sequence continues at coordinate 2,211 of JBKJSZ010000101.1, read as the reverse complement.
ATTTGATCTACACCCTGGCTACAAAAAGATATCTTGAAAGCCGCCTACCTGATTTCGATTATGAAAAAGATTTCGGTGGTGTTTTGTATTTGTTTGTGAGAGGGATGAGGAAGGATAGCGGTAATGGCGTGTTTTACAGGAAGCCGTCGGTGGCAAAAATAAAATTGCTCGAAACAATAATTAACCACAAAGGCACTGAGGTTTTTAAAAGGTCACAATTGATTTAAATAATCTTTGTGTTCTCTGTTTTTCTTCCTTAGTGGTCTTTGTGGTCAATTTTATGTGCCCTCTGTGGTTAAAATATATTCACATTACAAATAGATGGAGAAGCCGTTATTTATTTTGCAAATAATATGACGGTTTCCATACTCACCAGCCCTATGCAAACAAAAGAAAAAGATGTTTTCGGTTTTTTTCTTTGGTTTGCTATCAATAACGTACGATGGCAATTGAATTACCATGGTGATGCACCGTTACTGATCTTACATAGAAATGAATTCAAAACGGTATTGCAAATAGACGGGGATTTGTATTATCCTTTATCTCATGAGAAAAGTTCCGTCAAGAATGATTATGAAAAATTTGAACTGACAGAACAGGATGGATTGAATTTGTTGAATACGATGCTTTATGAGGATATGGAACTAGAGGATGAGGATGTAGCGCTTCCAAATGAATACGATTTGATTTACGAAGGAAAAAACAAAATGAATTTTTTGAAACTTGTTCAGAAAGTTGCTAAAAATAAATTAATCGTATTGAAAGATATCATTGATTTATAAAAGGCAAATGCAGACTGAGGTTAACCACAAAGGGACTGAGGTTTAAAGAGCGCACAAATTTTAGGATATTCTCTTTGTCCCCTCTGTATTTTAATCTTTGTGTCTTTGTGGTTAGAATCAATCACATAAATAGATGGAAAAGCAACTTGATATTTTGCATAATTACTAACAATGACAAAAGACGCATTAGAATTTTTGCTAAAAAGGCTCGCTTTACTTCACGTGCAACTGAATGATGCCGGTGGCCCGGCTAATAACGGACATCTTTTTGAAGAGATGCTTTCAATGCAGGATGAAGCTCTCAACAGTTTTGGACTTCCTGCAAGCCCTGAAAATACAGAACTGCTTTCGTTTGAATCTATTCCTACAAAATTGGAAATGGATAAACTGATTACCAAACTAAATGCCAAGGCAACCCATTATTTATTGGGTAAGACATCATCAGATGTTACGATATTAAAAGAAGCATGTGAAGCACAAAAGGATGGAATGTATGTTTTACCGGAGATCAAAATTTCAACGCATGTTTACACACTGTTTATTTATAATAAAATTCTATTAAAAAGAAAGGAGAGTGCAGAGAATGTACTTAACGATCTGCGACATTGCAATCAGTACGATATATTAAATGCTCTTGGACAAATAACTTATGGTAGAACAGATCATGAGCCAGAGCTGATTGAATACTTACAAAGTTGCGGTATCAGATACCTTCAGCAGTTTATCATGTATAGTTCTGATCTTTTGAGTGATGATGATTATTGAGGATTTAAAATTAAACACAAAGGGCACTAAATTTTTACAAAGGGCACAAAATGATTTAAATAAACTTTATGCCATTCTGTGTTTTTCCTTTGTGATCTTTGTGGCTAAACCTTTGTGACCTCTGTGTTAAAACCATTAAAATATATTTCATGATGATGCTACAAAACCTCGTATTTTATATTTTTATTCTATGCTGTAATTCACCAGCAACCCTTCAGCATACGGGGACAAACTATTACCTCCAGCCCTATTCGGACGTAAGTTCAAAACAAGCCGTACAACTTTTGACAGACTTAAAGAAAATCCTACCGAATATTATTTTATTACCATCTGCAGCATTAACGGAGAGTAGTTATTATTTACCACGGCAACGTTATCGTGCTGATGTAATCATAGCAGCACAAAAAAAACGTGCTAAAGGAAATGATGTAATCATTGGCTTAACGAATAAAGACATCAGCACTACGAAAGGAAATGTAAAAGATTATGGTGTTATGGGTCTCAGTTACCGGTCCGGCAACGCATGTGTAGTTTCAACATTCCGGTTACACAATAATGAAAAGCAAAAAGAACTTTTCAAAGTGGCTATTCATGAACTCGGGCATACGCAGGGCCTTCCTCATTGTCCTGTAAAAAGTTGTTATATGCGTGGTGCAGGTGGAAA
>JBKJSZ010000077.1:0-6197 GCA_046593675.1 Ferruginibacter sp. | reverse complement strand
CTATAAAAGGAATGTTTTTAAAACTCAGGCTTTTGTCAGCTGTTATTTTTTTTTTGGTGATTCCTTCTCCGGAATCAACAATTTCAATGGCTTGTTGCAGGTAAGTGAGTTTGATCAACGCCATTTCAATATGCAATCTTTTATTTCTTGCTTGTTTGAAATTGATGCTGCAATCGCTGATGATATTTAATGCGCCAATCATCCATCCTGCAGATAATGTGGCAGCTGACTGAACGTACCTTTTCTTAAAAGTATCAGACAACTCCAGCAATGCCATTGATTTTGGTTCTTTACTTACCAACAAATTGCGTAAAAATTCTGCAAATCCATCGAGGAAAGTATCACCTTCAAATCCTTTTTGATTGATCTCATCAAACAGCAACATGGTATCAGACAATTCCTGGAGCATCATATAATCCAGCAACCGGAAATAATAATCTTCATCTAATATATTCAGATGTTCAAGTGTATTGGAATAATCTAAATGTCCATTTGTAAAACTTACAATTTTATCGAGGATGCTGAGTGCATCCCGCATACAACCTTCACTTTTTTGTGCAATTACATGTAAAGCTGAAGGATCTGCTTCGATCTTTTCTTTTACACAAATTTCCTGCAGATGATCAACAGTATCATTTGTGGTAATTCTTTTAAAATCAAATATCTGGCAGCGGCTGAGTATCGTTGGTAATATTTTATGTTTTTCCGTGGTAGCTAATATAAAAATCGCATACGGAGGCGGTTCTTCCAGTGTTTTTAAAAATGCATTGAATGCTGATGAACTTAACATGTGAACCTCATCTACTATATACACTTTGTAAGTGCCACCCTGTGGTGCAAATCGAACCTGTTCCACCAGAGAACGGATATCATCCACCGAATTATTACTGGCTGCATCCAGTTCATGAATATTTAATGAAGTGCCATTGTCGAAAGACATACAACTGTTGCATGTGTTACACGCTTCGCCCTCTGCAGTTTTGTTTTCGCAGTTAATGGTTTTCGCTAATATTCTGGCGCAGGTTGTTTTACCAACACCTCTTGGTCCGCAAAATAAAAATGCATGGGCAAGCTGGTTGTTGTTGATGGCATTTTTAAGAGTAGTAGTAATGTGCGACTGTCCAACAACAGTGCTGAAATTCTGAGGCCTGTATTTTCGGGCTGAAACAACAAATTTTTCCATACATACAATTCAACAACAACACAAAATTTTCATCCGGCATAAATGAAAATGTACATCGCAAAGCTAATTTGTTCTATGGGAAATCTGAAATCAATTTAAAAACGGATGTCGTTCAAAAGGAGCGGAGCGGTCAAATAAATAGCGGTAGGTTACGAGTTTCCTGCTTTCATAAACATCTCCCAAACCTTTTGCAACATTGATCATTTTAGGATTAAAATCTCCGATCCATTGCATTTCATACGATGTATAAGGCAATGCATCTGACTGTATAACTTTTCCGGCTTCACCAATCAGGTATGCATCCACACCTTTTCCCTGCCATTCCGGAACCACACCAAACACCAATCCGGTAAATTTATGATTGGCTTTAAATTTTTGCAACCAAAGAAATTTTAATTTTTGTAAGAAGCCAAATTTTCCATTTAAATATTTGAACCATTGATTCAGATCCGGGATGTTAACAAACAGAGCTACAGGTTCATTTTTATGATATACAAACCAAATGATTTTTTCATCCATAACGGGTTTCATCTGCTGGAACATTAATTTTACCTGCTGCACATTTAGTTGTTTTAAGCCTCCATGTCCTGCCCACGCTTTATTATATACAATAGTAAAATCTGAAGCGTAAGTATCGAGTTGTTTTTTATTGATGTATGTTGCCCGGAAATCAGGATCATTGGCAATGGTGTGATGCCTTTCCCATATTTTTTTTGGAAAAGTTTCTTTTGGGTTCATAGATAAACAGATCTGTGAATAGAAAAGCCGGAATCCATAATTTTCTAACAGGTCTTTGTAATAAGGTTTATTATAATTCATGCAGTATAATGGCTGGTGAAAACCTTCTGTTACCAGTCCCCACCATCTGTCGCGCTCCCCAAAATTTATGGGTCCATCCATGGCCTGCATGTTTCGTTGTAATAACCAATGACGGGCATTATCTAAAAGCAGATCGGCTGCCGACTGATTATTGATGCATTCGAAAAATCCCATACCACCTACTGGAATTGTATCATTTTTATTTTTATATTTTTTGTTGGTAAACGCAGCGATTCTTCCAATTAATTTTCCGTTATCATCTTTTAATATCCAGCGGTGCACTTCACCGGAACGAAATGATTTATTTTTTTTGGGATCGAAAACTTCGTTTACATCTTTATTCAGTGGTTGTATCCAGTTTTTATCCTCTTTATATAATTCCACAGGAACCTGTAAAAAAAGTGCTGCTCCAGCAAGATCGGTAACGGGAAATATTTGCATGACAAATGTTGATTATAAACCTACAGCAATTCTTTTCTTAACTGATTGGCTGTTTTAGAACTTCCATCGTGGCTCCACCCAGGCGGCATAAAAATATATTTCAATCTTGTGTGGAACGGTAGTTTTCTATTTACATCTCTTACAATACTTTTCCATTCGTGAAAAATGATATCCAGCGGGTTTTGTGAATGAACAGGTTTAGTTAATCCATACACTACTTTTTCTTCTTTCAGTTCATCCTGAAAAGTGCCAAACATTTTATCCCAGATAATCAGGCACATACCCATATTTTTATCAAGATAAAGAAGGTTGCAACCATGGTGAACCCTGTGATGTGCCGGTGAAACAAAAAACATTTCAAACCATGTAGGCATTCGGTTTATGTATTGAGTATGTACCAGTATGCCATATGTTTGGGTAATGGAATACATGAATACAATATCAATAGGATTAAATCCCATTAATGCGATCGGGATAAAATAAATGAAACGATATACAGGTTGAAAAACGGAGGAACGGAATCCTGTAGTCAAATTAAAATCCTCACTCGAATGATGCGTAACATGCACCGCCCAGAATAAACGACTGGAATGATCAATACGGTGCTCTACATAAAAGGCAAAATCTTCTAATAAAAAGAGCATGATCCAGTAGATCCAAGGGTTGTTGATTTCACCGATACGATGCTGATAACACCACGTTAAAACGCTTACATAAAAGGCAGCCCGTAATAAAACATCCAGACCTGCATTTAATAAGGTGAGATACACATTCTGTAATGTAGATTTCCAGGAATAAAACTTTTTTCCATGCCAGTTACTGAATAAAATTTCAGTACCAATGAGTATCGTATAAAATGGAATGGAAAGCATTAAGACCCATGCTTCGCGGGAAGATTGCATATTATTTATTTTAGCAATTACACCACCATGATTTCTTTCTCTTTTGCTGCAAGATGTTTGTCAACAAGCGAAATAAATTTATCTGTTAGATCCTGTGTTTCTTTTTCTGCATCTTTGCAAGCATCTTCACTCACACCATCTTTCTGTAATTTTTTTATATTTTCTATCGCATCTCTGCGGATATTCCTGATAGAGATTTTTGCCTGTTCGCCCTCGCCATTACATCTTTTTACCAGTTCCTTTCTTCTTTCTTCGGTTAGTGGCGGAAGAAATAAACGGATTTGGTTTCCATCGTTTTGTGGATTGATACCCATGTTAGCCGCAATGATAGCCCGTTCGATAATTTGTAACATATTTTTTTCCCAGGGCTGAACAGTTATTGTTCTAGCGTCTATGGCCATAACGTTAGCTACCTGGTTTACAGGAGTTGGGTTTCCATAATAATCAGCCATGATGCCATCCAGCATATTGGGGTTTGCTTTACCGGCTCTTATTTTTACAAGTTCCGCTTCTAAATGACTGATCGCCTTGGTCATTAAATTAGATGTATCCGTTGATATCGAATTAAGTTCTTCTGACATAACATTTTTTAACTGGCCACAAATCTAAAAAAAAGGAAAGTATAAACCGTTTTCTATAAAAACTAATCTGCTTCTACATGTTCGGAGGCAAATGAAAACATTTTCGCTGATTTCATAATTGAATTGCCTTTAGTTTCTAAACGGTGTGATTTTGTTTTTTGTCTTAATAAATAAACCAAGCCTGTCAGCGACCAGCCGGCAATGAGTAAAATGCCAATCAGAATAGTAGTATTTATTTCACGTAAAAAAAATGCGAGCGCTATAAATAAAATATTGCTGGTAACACAAATGAGGGTGATTTTTTTATGAGAAAGCCCGAGGTCCAGCATAAAATGGTGGATATGGGTTCTGTCGGGACTGAATGGAGAGCGCCTGTCCAGTAAACGCATTCCAAATACCCGTAAAGTATCTACTAAAGGAACTATGAGAATTGCAAATCCAAGAGCAGGTGCCGCACTGATAGGAAATGCATTATTGGCATCCGGTGCAACGGCAATAAATTTTATGACAAGAATGGAGTTTACTAATCCGATCAATAAAGATCCGGTATCACCCATAAATATTTTAGCCGGTGAAAAATTATAAATCAGGAAACTAGCAATACTTCCTGCCAAAGCAAAAGCTGTAACAGCATAGGCAAGCTGATCTATATAATAAAAATATAATCCAAAAACGAGGGTAGTTACCAGGCCTAAACTTCCAGCCAATCCATCAATACCATCTATCAGGTTAAAGGAATTGGTGATCACAACAATAGTGAATAAAGTGAGTACGAGGCTTGCAATATGAGGCAGTTCATAAACACCCAAAAAACCATGCATATTGGTGATTTGGACGCCACCAAATTTTATCAGAATCCCTGCCGCAATCAATTGTCCAAGGAATTTTTTTGTAGGAGATAAAATCATGATATCATCCTTAATGCCTAAGAAAAATATAACGATGGAAGCTGCTGCAATAAACTGTATATCAGCCGAATAATTGGAAGGAACACCCATCAGCATTCCTATAATAAATCCGGCAAAAATGCCTAAACCCCCCAGAGTGGGAATAACTACTTTATGAACTTTTCTTTCGTCGGGTTCATCAAATAATTTTTTGGCCTTGGCTACTTGTATAATAACAGGAATAGCAAAAAAAGTAATTAAAAAAGATAGTGCCGCACTCAGCAGAATGTTATCCATACTAGTTTATTAAGATACAGTCTCTTTGCAAAAGTATCAAATATGTTTGGAGGAATCAATTAAAATAAGCTTCAAAACCATTACAACCTAACAGGTCTTTAGACCTGTTAGGTTGTAATTTTTTTAATTGTTTCGTTAAACTAAGTAGGTTTGCAAACTAAAACTCAGCGAATTTATAATGACTACATCTGCCTTGGTTGAAACAGCCTCACAAATAAGAAGAGATATTGTTAGAATGGTTCATGGTGTTCAGAGCGGGCATCCGGGCGGTTCATTAGGTTGTACAGAATTTCTTACCGCTTTGTATTTTGAAATTATGCAACACGACAGGGATTTCAAAATGGATGGAATAGGGGAAGACCTTTTCTTCTTAAGTAATGGACATATATCTCCGGTTTTTTATAGTGTTTTAGCAAGAAGCGGATATTTTCCGGTTGAAGAACTGGCCACTTTCAGAAAACTGAATAGCCGTTTACAGGGACATCCCACCACGCATGAACATCTGCCCGGAGTTAGAATGTCGAGTGGTTCTTTAGGACAAGGTATGAGTGTGGCCATTGGCGCCGCGTTGGCTAAAAAATTAAATAAGGATAATCATCTTGTTTTTTCTTTACATGGAGACGGTGAACTGGATGAAGGCCAGAATTGGGAAGCAATCTTATTTGCGTCTCATAATAAAGTTGATAATTATATTGCTACGATTGACTGGAACGGACAACAGATTGATGGCTCTACCAATAAAGTGTTGAACCTTGGAGACCTCCGTGCAAAATTTCTTGCATTCGACTGGGAAGTAATGGAAATGGAAGGTAATGATATGACTGCGGTAGTGGATGGATTACGTCATGCAAAAAATTTAACCGGAAAAGGAAAACCTGTTGTTATTTTAATGAAAACAGGAATGGGTTACGGTGTTGATTTTATGGTGGGAAGTCATGAATGGCATGGCATTGCTCCAAATGACGAGCAGTTGAAGCTGGCATTGGCGCAGCTACCGGAAACTCTGGGAGATTATTAATCAATCTGATAAAATAACATTTTTCTGTGCCGCTTTATAAGCCGGAAACCAGGAAGCGAGTAATGCAAT
>JBKJSZ010000061.1:0-3982 GCA_046593675.1 Ferruginibacter sp. | reverse complement strand
TTTCCATTCCTTCTAATGGAATTGCATCATCTTTTTCGGCAATATTATTATTGCAGGATATTGTTGAGAAAAGCAATATGGCTGCCAGGAATGGTTTCATTTTTTGTAAAATATAGATGCAAATGTATTGATAACTAACAGGTTTTTATAAACTCAAAAATAATATTGTGAGAAAACTTGCATCTGAGAAATCTGAATATTATATTTGAGATACCTCTGAAGCAGTCTTTCGCCTTACAGCAAATTCCCGCTTCCTTATTCCAATTTTCCAACCGATAGCCGCTGTCCTCAATCCTTTCTTTAAACCGCTTCCATATTCCGATGATATTATTCATCTGATAACAACTTTTGATGCGGGCTGCCTTAGTTTTTTTTATATCACTCCTGAGCATGTTGACGTATGCTCAGCGAAACTGTTTAACTAACTCGTATAACAGTCATCAAACCTATACTTCTTTAAAATCATCCCACAGTGTTATACAGAATGTAAGTCCTCCAAGAGATACATTTCCGGGAGAGATTATTACCATTCCGGTTGTTATACATATTTTATTTAGTAATGCACAATTTAATATCAGCGACGAGCAGGTAATGTCGCAGTTAGCCGTTTTAAACGAGGATTTCCGTAAATTAAATGCTGATGCTGTTAATGTTCCTGCAGGGTTTAAAAATCATGCTGCTGATACCCGCATTATGTTTTGCCTCGCACAAGTAGATCCAAACGGGCATGCACGAAAAGGAATCATCCGAAAACAAACTACGGTACAAAGTTTTTTAGGTGACGATGCGGTAAAATTTTCGGCAGCAGGAGGTGATGATGCCTGGGACACCAAAAAATATTTGAATATATGGATATGTAATTTATTTGGAAGAAGTTTAGGATATGCAACGATGCCGGGATCTGAAGAAAATAAAGATGGAGTAGTGATTAACTATGATGTTTTTGGGACGATCGGAAATATCAGGGCACCTTTTAATAAAGGAAGAACGGCCACGCATGAAATTGCACATTGGTTGGGCTTAAAACATATCTGGGGCGATGCTAATTGTGGCACTGATGATGTGGATGATACACCACAACAAAAGACTTATAATTTTAATTGCCCTTCCTTTCCGCATATGTCCACTTGTTCTCCGGATAATAACGGAGACATGTTCATGAATTATATGGATCTGGCAGATGATGCTTGTATGAATATGTTTACATACGGACAAAAAAGCCGTATGCGTTCCATATTTGCTCTGAATGGATCGAGAAATGCCATATTAACATCGTATGCCTGTGATAGTTCTTTGGCAACTGGAGCTCCATTGCCAGATACTATTGAGATTTATAAGGCACAAGCCGCCATCAATATCTTTCCTAATCCGGTGCAAAATGTGTTGTACATAGTGGCGAAAGATGGTTTTGTTTTAGAAGGAAGTACCTGCATTTTGTACAATACACAAGGTGCTCAATTAAAAAAGCAAATTGCTTTGAGTGACAATTCTTTTATTAATATGTCGGAATTTGCTTCCGGTATTTATTATCTGGAAGTTAGAAAAGCAAAATCGAAACAAGTATTGAAAATTATAAAATTGTAATTTATATTTCTATTCTTTTATACCGTACATTTCTATCTGCGAGGTATTGCAAAATAAAATCAAAACACACCTGATTTTTTCCAATTAGTTCCGGAGGATATATTCCCGGCGATTTCCATAAATCATTTGTTAATACATGCATGGCGGCTGTACAGGTATATCCTGTTGTGCGGCTCATAGAAGTTGTTTTGGTGGCTACATCATATTCATCATAGAGGTGATATTGTATTTCTATTGCTTTATTATTTTTAAATCCTTTAGCCGTCATCGTCATTACGGTTAACTCTGGTTCTTCCTCTTCCAGTTTCCATTCTTTAAATAACAAAGCGGAAGTAACATCAAGAGGTCGAATTTCTTTTCCTTTTACCATAATTTGTTCTTCACTAAAAAATCCGGATAAGAATAAGGAACGTATCAGATCAATATGTCCGGGATAACGCAAAGTTTTTTCTTTCATATTTGGAATATGATTCATGGTATACAGAATACTTCTTAATCCATCGGTATTAAAAGATTCCAGCGTTCCAACACCTTGTATTTCTACATATTCAGCATCGCTTAAAGCAGGCTTCGTAACGATCTTTCCATTTTCTACATAACGTGCCGGCCTTGTATATTCCTCAATCACATCCACAGGGGAGAAGGGAGCTTTATATTCAAATGGTTTACGCCTGATCTTCGGCAATCCACCCACCATACATTCGAAACTTTGAATCTCCATTTCTTCATTCAATCTTCCAAGTATTAAATTACTCATGCCTGGAGCAACGCCACAATCTACAATAGCTCTAACATTATTCTTAACAGCCAGTTCGTGTAACTCCAATGCATTTTCAGGAAAAAAAGAGATATCTATGATTTGTTTTTTTAGTAGAATTAAATGTTTCAATGTTTCGTATCCCATAAATCCGGGAACCGCACTTATAACAAAATTGAAATCATGTAACATTTTTTGATAAGCAGAATAATTCTGAAGATTGGTACAAATAGTTTGTATGGATAAATCGGATTTTGAAAGTACATCCAGGTTCATTTCATTTATGTCAAACGATGTTACCGAATGTAATGGCGCAAGGTCTTTAGCAATTGCACGTCCAACCATTCCGGCTCCAAGTACAGCTATGTTCATGGGAAATATTTTCACAAAGAACGGAAAATCAATTTATTCAACAAGTTTTAACCGTTTCTTAGCAGCAATCCTGTTATTTTTGTTCCGTAAAATTATCAAATGAAAAAACTCAAATTTTTGTTTTTTGCACTTTTGTTTTCCTCCTTTTCTTTCGCACAATTCGATTTGAAAAAAATAAAAAAAGTCATGCAAAAAGACACCACTAAAACGGTGTTGCAAAATGTGAAAACGGTAGTTAAACCATCAAATGGCGCAACTTTATCCGGAGATGAAATTATAAACGGATTAAAAGAAGCTCTCAGTAAAGGTGCAGCAAACAGTACCAAATTATTAAATGTAAGTGATGGATATTTCGGCAATGCTGCTGTTAAAATATTAATGCCTGAAGAAGCTAAAAAAGTGGAAAGCACATTACGTAAGATGGGAATGTCTTCCATGGTTGATAAAGCCATATTATCAATGAACAGGGCTGCAGAAGACGCTGCCGGCGGTGTAACTAATATATTTATAGAGGCTATTAAAAAAATGACGTTAAATGATGGGCTTGCTATCTTACGAGGAAATGATTTTGCTGCTACCGATTATTTAAAAAAATCCACAACGGATGAATTGATAAAAAGCATGAAACCGGTTATTGATGCTTCTCTTTCAAAAGTAAATGCCAACTCATATTGGAATAAAGTTTTTTCAACTTATAATAAAGTATCTGCAACAAAAGTTGAGACTGATCTATCTGCTTATGTAACAGCAAGAGCATTAGAAGGGTTGTTTTATACAATAGGATTAGAGGAGCAAAAAATCCGAAAAGATCCTGCTGCACGAACTACTGATCTTTTAAAAAAAGTTTTCAGTAACTAATATACTATTAAAACAAAGCAGAGGCGGGTGTTTCCCGGTTTTTTTATGCATTCAACTATTACCAGTTTGTTTAAATACTCTTGTTCCATAATGTTGTAATGGCACATGATTTGACTCTTAGAATATGCTTACTTTTTTGATATCCTCAGAAAAACTTCATCCAATCTATTAGAGGCTTTAATTATTCATCATTTAATGCTTATTTATGAAGAAGTTTTTACTTGCTTTTGCTATGCTTATTGCATCGCAATTTTCGCATGCCCAAAATGTTTTATTGAATGAAGTTTTCACAAATGAAACAGCCACGGAGCCGGAATTCATTGAATTAGTAAACCCCGGTGTTTCCGTTTCGGGCGAAAATTTGAATTGTTATTCAATTGCTGTGTATTATTATAACCAGGCTGATGGTTC
>JBKJSZ010000039.1:0-3975 GCA_046593675.1 Ferruginibacter sp. | reverse complement strand
ATTAACGTTCATTTTCTCCAGCTCCATCTCTATGGCACCATATGATATATGAAAAACAGGCCTGGTATTCAATTTAAATGTTACATCTGTAATTATAAATTGATTTTTTAATGCTCTTTTAAAAATACTTTCCCTGTATCCAAACCTGCAATCATCATTTGAAAAGGTTCTGGTTGTTTTTTCTGCAATGTGTACTGCCGTCAAACTCTGAAATACATCTTTAATTTCAACGCCATACGCGCCAATATTCTGCATAGGAGACGCACCTACATTTCCGGGTATCAATGCTAAATTTTCTACACCGGCAAACTGATTTTCCAGGCAATATAATACAAAGGAATGCCAGTTAACACCCGCTCCTGCTTTTACAATCACTTCATCTCCCTGGGTTGATATAACTTCTATACCGGGAATTTCATTTTTAAGAATTATGCCATCATAATTACCTGTGAAAAGGATATTACTACCGCCACCTAAAACCATCATTTTTTTGGATGCATAACTTTGCAGAATTTCCATCAACGTATGTGTGTTGCCGAATTGGGTAAATTCTTTTGTAAATACATTCAGTCCAAATGTATTAAAGGGTTTAAGGGAAACATCTTTTTTTATATCCATACGCTAATTAGGATCTACATCAGGAATTATATACATACTACTGAATTTTTTTTCGCTCAATAATAATTGAATATTATTACGGATCAACTTTTTATACACGCCACTTTTGCCGGATTCTTTAGGTAATCTTATCATCAGCTCCATTATATATTGATTCCGCAAACGGCCAATCACCGGAACTGCAGGCCCAGTAAGATAATCTGCTAAATCCTGTTTAAGAAATGCGGCAAGACGGTGCGCCGCTTCATTCAACAATTGTTTGTCTTTGTGTTTTAAAATAATGATGATCATTCTGCTGAAGGGCGGATAAAAAAACAACCTGCGGTTTTCTAACTCGAAGCTATAAAAAGATTCATAATCATGTTGCAAAACAAATTGCAGAACCGGATGCTTTACATTCAATGCCTGTATAATTACTTTACCACGGGAATGTTTTCTTCCCGCTCTGCCACTTACCTGTTCCATTAATTGAAAAGCCCTTTCATATACCCTGAAATCTGTAAAATTCAACAATCCGTCTGCATCTAAAATTCCGACAAGGTTCACATGATCAAAATCCAAACCCTTTACTACCATTTGCGTTCCAACAAGTATATCGAGCCTGTGTTGTTCAAACAATTGAATGAGAGTATCATGTGCCATTTTACCGCGAACACTATCAACATCCATCCGGGCAATTTTATATTTTGAAAACAATTCTTCCAGTTGTTCTTCAATCTTTTCTGTTCCGAAATTTTTTTCCATCCATTCATGAGAACCACATGCAGGGCATGCAACTAACTTCGGGTAGGTACTGCCGCAATAATGGCAATGAAGCTTATTACTGTATTTGTGCATGGTCAGAGACACATCACAATGCGTGCATTGAGGAATGAAACCACAAGAACCACAAATTAAATAGGGATTATAGCCTCTGCGATTTTGAAACAGGATAACCTGCTGATTATTTTCTAATGTTTTTGTTATTTGCTGTTCCAGTTGCGGTGTGATCATCACCTTTCCTTTTCCAGGTACATGACCGGTGTTTACTATTTCCATCTCGGGCAATAAAATGCCTCCGTAACGTTCATTTAAGTGCACAAAACCATATTTCCTGAGTTGTGCATTCATATAACTTTCCAGTGATGGCGTTGCACTTCCTAATACAACTTTCGCTTTACATACAGAAGCATAATAAATAGCTGTGTCGCGGGCATTATACCTTGGTGCAGGATCCTGTTGTTTATAAGAAGCATCGTGTTCTTCATCAACTATAATCAGTTTTAAATTTTTGAATGGAAGTAATAATGAACTTCTTGCTCCAAGAATTATTCTTGCTTCACCGGACCTTACTTTGTTCCAGAGTTCAACCCTTTCCTGGTTATTAAACTTAGAATGGTATATAAGAATATTTCCTCCGAAATGTTTTTGCAGTCTTCGAATGATCTGTGCGGTAAGTGCAATCTCAGGAAGGAGATATAAAACCTGGTTGCCTTGCAGCATGTGCTCTTCCATCAATTTAATATACAATAAAGTTTTGCCGCTGCCGGTAACACCATGTAATAACGTAACAGCATGCTGCGTCATATTTTCTATAAGATGTGAATACGTAGATTGTTGCAGCTCGCTAAGTTCAAAATCGATATTTACTTCTTTTGGCAATGATGGAATACGATCGATGGTACGCTTTTCTGTAAGCAAAATATTTTTATCTGACAATGCTTTCAGTTGCGCGGTGGTAGCACCCGATTTTTTCAACAATGCAGTTTGCGTTACTTCACCTTCTGTTCTTTGCAGATGAAGGAAAGAAAGTAGAAGCTCCATTTGCTTAGGCGCACCTTTCCAATCATTCAGCAAATTTGCCAGCAATTCTTCATTTTGAAAAGAAGGATGCAAAAGAATATAATTTTCTTTTTTGGGGGAATACAATTCACTCATTTTCTCCCAGATGAAACAAATCTTTTTGTCAATCAGTTTTCTTATAACCGGATAGGCATTCTGATTATCAATAATCTGCTGTACTTCTGAAGCATGTAATTGTTTTTTTAATAATAAGGCTTCAGCAACGAGATATTCATTATCAGATAAATCTGAGAAATCATCACCGGCTTCTTCGTTGTAAATAAGAATGGATTCGCTGCTTAATTTAAAATTGGCAGGCAAAGCTGCGGCCATCACTTCCCCTTCGGAACACATGTAATAATCACTTATCCATTTCCATAATTGTAATTGTTGCGGATACAATAATGGAGTAGCGTCCAGAATATTTACAATAGGTTTCGTTTTATATTCAGGAGATGTTTGCAGAATTTCTTTTACGATACCCGCATATTTTTTTGACTTTCCAAATTCTACTTCCACCCTGCATCCAGGCTGAATAACGGGTAGTAATTCTTCTGGCAATGCATAGGTATATACCAACGGAATGGCCAATGGGAGAATGACTGTTGCCCACGAAGTATATTCTTTTGAAAAAATATCCGTCATTATTTTATCCAGGATGCTTTGTATGCTATAAGTGCAGCTTCCATCATATTGTATGTCTGCATTTTCAATGATGCAATATCGTTCATTGTTAAACCGGAAACAGGAATTTCTGAAAGAAAGACCGCTCTGGATTTTCCGGGATTCATAGAGAATATATTGTGTGGTGATAATCGTGCAAATGTATCGGGGAAAATTACAGGCTGTACCGGTGTTTGTGTTTCTATGGCAATTCTGAATGCGCCATCATAAAACTCTTTCAGAGGCTTATCGGAAAGATTAAAAGTTCCTTCGGGCGCTATAACAACTGAAATATTTTGTTCCAGAAAGGAAATCAATTTTTTTACGCTTCTGGCACGTGCCTCAGTGCTGCTGCGATCTACCATTACAGCAGCATTGCGGTAAATAAAACCAAAAACGGGAATTTTTGACATCCCTGATTTACCTAATACACGAATATGATGATGGCGCAATGCTTTTAGCAAAACAGGAATATCCATGTAGGAAATATGATTGAATACAAATACAACAGGATGATCCGGATTATGAGGAAACGCATACATATTTTTATGAGGTATGCACCACAAAAAACAGGCAGCATCTGCCCAGAACGTGCAGATGGAATAGATCATATTTCCACCTCTAATTTTTCCGAAAAATGACGCTAAGAAAATAAATGGGAGCAACGCGAACATCAGTAAAATAAAAATCAGGAAACCATAGATACTGAATAAAAAAAGAAAGACAACGCTGATTCTCATGGGCAACAAATATAAGGGCAACATGAATTATTCATAAGCTTGTATTATAAAGTAAATGTTGAAAATAGATAATAAAGTGTATGATGTACGCCCGATTGAAGTGAAAAGCCTGCGAAGCAGCTTGTAACACAAA
>JBKJSZ010000394.1:0-3131 GCA_046593675.1 Ferruginibacter sp. | reverse complement strand
TTCGGGTATTCCTGATTTCCTTGAAAGCTGGAGGAGTTGGTTTGAATCTTACAGCAGCCGATTATGTATATATTGTAGATCCGTGGTGGAATCCTGCTGTAGAACAACAGGCGATCGACAGAACTCACCGGATAGGTCAGACAAAAAATATTTTTGCCTACCGAATGATATGTATTGATACTATTGAAGACAAGATCTTACAGTTGCAGGAAAAGAAAAGAATTCTGGCTAAAGAACTTATTTCCGATGATTCGGGTTTTGTAAAAACACTTACCCGTGCGGATGTGGAATATCTTTTCAGCTAAAAAAAATCCCCGGAACAATTGTGCCTAGGGAAAATGGTAGGGTTTTATTGGGGTAATGTCTTATGACGCGATAAAGTTTTTTAACCTTTGAAAATCCCTGTTAGAATTCGAAAAGAACAAACTCTGCAATGTGTTTGTAAAAACTCTTACAACTGATTGCAAGTTTAGATTTGTGATGAATATTTTTTTCATGTTATTGGATTTAGAACATTACAAACGTACAGTTATCTTAATTGCCGCACAAGCGTGGAATTTCTGAATTTTTACATACGTAATTTCCACAACATGCGGTTACTTATACAGGTCTGCTTTGGCCCGGCGGAAATTTCTTCCCTTCTTATAATATCTAATCGGATACACTTCCGGGTTCTGACGAAGTTTATTAATGAGCACACGGAATGCATGAACGATGGGATGTACATGAGTTGAGGTAACTTGATTCATAATATTGGCTTTTAACGGTGTTTTTAACGGAAAGGTTTTAAAGTTATTGCTTTTCACACAACTTTTCAACATTTTTAAACCTTACTTTAACATTATGTTGTAAGATTTATCCAAAAACATGTAAAAATCCAAACAAAAGAGCCAAAATAATCAATAATCAATTACCTGTTCTTCCATTTCCGGGAGTACTCTCCATTCATATTGCTGATTTCGCAATTGAGGTTCAAACCCGGCATCCTGGATAGCCTTCTGAATGGTGGAACTGGTAAACCGGTGAGGAGCTCCGGCAGCACTCACTACATTTTCTTCTATCATAATACTTCCGAAATCATTAGCTCCGGCTTTTAGGCAAATTTGTGCTACTTCCTTGCCAACCGTAAGCCAGCTTGCTTGTATGTTCTTTACATTCGGCAACATGATCCGGCTCATGGCTATCATACGAATATATTCTTCTGGCGTAGTAAGATTATGTACGCCTCTTATTTTAGCCAATAATGTATCTGCATCCTGAAATGTCCAGGGAATGAAAGCTAAAAATCCTTTTGCATCTGCGGGTTTACGGCTTTGTACTTCCCTGATTTTTTCCAGGTGTTCAAATCGTTCGCGTATAGTTTCTACATGGCCAAACATCATTGTCGCTGATGTGGTAATATATAATTTATGTGCTTCGTGCATAATATCCAGCCATTCCTGTGCACCACATTTTCCTTTACTAATGAGCCGACGAACGCGGTCCGTTAATATTTCTGCTCCTGCTCCGGGCAGACTGTCCATACCCGCATCTTTTAAAGCCTGCAATACTTCCTTATGTGTCGACTTTTCTAATTTGGTGATATGAGCAATTTCCGGCGGCCCAAGCGTATGTAATTTTAAATGAGGATACAGGCTTTTCAACTCAATGAATAAATTGGTATAAAACGAAAGACCAAGATCTGGATGATGACCACCTTGCAGTAATAGCTGATCACCACCATACCGGAAGGTTTCTTCTATTTTCTTTTTATAGGTTTCAATATCAGTTATATAAGCTTCGGCATGTCCTGGAATTCTATAAAAATTACAAAATTTACAATTGGCCAGGCAAACATTGGTGGTATTTACATTACGATCTATCTGCCACGTTACTTTTCCATGAGGCACTTGTTTTTTCCTGCATTCGTCTGCGATGAACATCAGGTCTGTTAGTGCAGCATTTTCAAATAAAAAGATACCTTCTTCTACAGATAAGAATTTAAAATCGAGGGCTTTTTGATATAAAACAGATAGATTCATAATTGATTATGCTGAACGTGATAGAAAACTTTTGCAAAAATAGTATGAAACTGCAGCATAGAATAAGATATACGGTATTATATATTTTTTTTATCATTTCCATTCCTCAGTTACTTTCCGCTCAAATATTAACACCAAAACCACCAGCAAAGTTCATTAACAAAATCCCATTTAAAATTTACAGTGGCGGAGTAATGGTGGTGAATGCAACATTTGAAAACAATCCAGACACCCTTCATTTTATTCTTGATACAGGCAGTGGCGGAATATCACTGGATTCTGCTACCAGCGTTCAATTAGGTACCGATACCAAACTTACAGATACGGCTATTACCGGCATCGGAGGCATTCGTAAAGTATCTTTTGCATTTGATAAAACATTGCATTTGCCCGGACTGGATGTGCATCACCTGAATTTTCATATTAACAACTATGAAGTTTTAAGTTCGGTATATGGTGAAAAAATTGATGGTATTATCGGCTATAGTTTTTTCAGCCGGTATATAGTACACTTCAATTTTGACAGTTTATATATGGAAGTATATACGCCAGGAAAATTTGTTTATCCGCGTAAAGGCTATACGTTGCATCCGCTGTTTACTTCCATCCCCATTTTATACCTGAATATAAAAGATCAAAGAAAGGTAAAGGCAAATTTTTATTTTGATACCGGAGCCGGACTTTGTTTCTTAATGAGTGAAAAATTTGCAAAGGACAGCGCCATATTATTAAAGAAAAGAAAACCCGTTATCACGCAGGCCGAAGGAATGTTAGGAAGATTAATGATGCGACAAACAATTGTAAAAGAAGTACAGATCGGACCATATCATTTTCATGGCGTTCCCGCATTTATTTATGAAGACACCTATAATGTAACTTCTTATCCTTTTTCCGGAGGATTAATAGGGAATGAATTATTGAGAAGATTTAATATCACATTGAATTACGCAGACCGAATTATACACCTTGTTCCAAACGGAAATTTTTCTGAACCGTTTGACTATTCATACACAGGATTTGGTTTATATCAGATAGATAAAAACATCATCATAGGAGAAATTGTTTCCGGTTCGCCGGCGCATCATGCGGGACTAAAAGTGGGCGATGAAA
>JBKJSZ010000294.1:0-4290 GCA_046593675.1 Ferruginibacter sp. | reverse complement strand
TGCGGCAACGGCTACACGATCTTGAGGAGCTGAAGCAATTTCATTTATGTGGCTGCCAATCTGATGTACATTAGTGTGTTGCCCTTAAATGAAATTGCTTCAGCTCCTCAAGATCGTGTAGCCGTTGCCGCAAGTACAAAGATCTTCGGAGACATTGGCGCTTATGTGATAGCCGTCATGATCATGATTTCTACTTTCGGTTGTAATAACGGATTAATTTTATCAGGTGCGCGTGTGTATTACACAATGGCTAAAGATGGTTTATTTTTTAAACGCACGGCTGAATTAAATAAAAATAATGTCCCGGAATTTGCTTTGTGGATTCAATGTATGGTAGCTTCGTTATTATGCCTTAGCGGTAAATACGGCGATCTGCTGGATATGATCTCATTTGTAGTGGTAATGTTTTATGCATTGACCATTTTCGGCATCTTCATTTTGCGTAAAAAAAGGCCGGATGCGGATAGACCGTATAAGGCTTTTGGATACCCGATTCTCCCGGCTATTTATATTTTGATGGCGATTACGTTTTGTGTATTACTTTTTATCTACAAACCTGATTTCACCCGTTATGGACTAATCATAGTGTTGATTGGAATTCCGTTGTACTATGTTGCTATTGGAAAGAAAAAGTAAATGTGCAGATGTACAAATTCGCAAATGTGTGAAACATATGCATCCATGTGAATTTTTTTAACACGAAGCCACTATGTTACCACAAAGAACACTAGCATTTACTTTTAGTCTTTGTTTTAAAAAAATCATTCTGTTTTAAACCTATATCCAAATCCTGATTCCGTAATTAAGAATTCCGGTCTGTTAGGATCATCTTCAATCTTCTTTCTAATCTGTGCTATGAATACACGCAGGTATTGTGATTGATTAATATATCCCGGTCCCCAAATAGCGCGCAATAAAAATTGGTGTGTCAAAACCTTGCCTTCATTGCGGATCAAAAGAGACAGGAGATTATATTCTGTAGAAGTGAGTTTCAGTAATTGTTCATTCTTCCAAACACTGCGACTG
The DNA here is from genome assembly GCA_046593675.1 of Ferruginibacter sp. Taxonomy (GTDB): domain Bacteria; phylum Bacteroidota; class Bacteroidia; order Chitinophagales; family Chitinophagaceae; genus Ferruginibacter. The sequence continues at coordinate 3,264 of JBKJSZ010000294.1, read as the reverse complement.
GTAAGATCTACTTTCAGGTCTTTATATTGCTTTGTGGTTTCACCTTCATCGGTTTGCACGGATCTTAAAACAGAACGTATGCGTGCCAGCAACTCCCCGGTACGGAAAGGTTTGGATAAATAATCATTTGCTCCATTATCTAAAGCCATGATGATATCATCTTCATTTTTTTGTACCGATAAAATAATTATGGGATTGGTATACCAACGCCTCAGTTTCTTTAACACATTATGCCCGCTGTCATCACCCAATCCTATATCCAGTAATATTAATTCCGGTGGATGATTTTCCGCCATGATCAATCCTTCTTTTGCAGAAGATGCAACCTTTGTGAGGTAACCATGGCTTTGTAAAGTGATCTCCAGGAGTTTACCGATCTGAGGTTCATCATCAATAATAAGTATCTCAGGTTTATTCATTTGTATTATTTAAACATCAATGTTTTCACCGGAATAAATACAGAAAATTTTGCTCCACCGCTATGAGATCTTTCCAATTCAACGCTACCGGAAAGCGCATCTGTAAATCCTTTTACAATTGATAATCCAAGACCTGAACCAGGCGTTTTATTTTCCCTGTCTCTTGCGAATTTATTAAAAATATCTTTCTGATCCGTTTCCGTAAACCCTTTGCCGTTGTCTTCAATAATTAAATGCAACTGCTCTGCAATACAACTCACAGAAATTTCAATCCTGCAATGTGATTCTGTATGTATGACTGCATTATTTAATAGATTATAGATAATCTGTTCCAACATTCCTTTATCTATACTGCATAAAGCCATAGATGGATGGATGCTGATACTGATCCTTCGTTTCGGATTATTATCTTCCACCATTTTCGCCGTTTGATACACCAGTTCCGTAACATCTGTCCAGTCTTGCTTAGGTTGTATATGCCCTGATTCTAACCTGGAAATATTTAATAAATTTTCTACCTGTTGATTTAAACGAAGTGAAGCTTTGGATATTTCGGTGATCAGTTGATTCTGATCTTCTTTTTGTAAATAAGAATTGGTGAGTAAATTATCAGTTGCCCCAATGATGGCTGCAAGTGGTGTTCGCAATTCGTGCGACAAAGAATTTAAGATGGTGTTGTATAATTTTACGCTGTTCGCTTTTTCAGCTTTCAGTTGTGCATACTTTTCTGCTTTTCTTATTTTGTAAGTGAGCACGCCGCTTATCATAGAAATAATAAAATACATGAACAGGAAGATCTTGTCTTCCGTTGTTTTTACATCCATGGTAAAGCGAGGCGGGATAAAAAAGAAACCCCAGATAAAAGCGCTCAGGGCAGCCGATAATAATACAGGGAAAATATCTATGGTGATGGCAAGCAAAGAAACGGTAACTAATAATACCAATGCCGTTACATGATAGCCGATGATGTTGGAAAACACAAAACAAAATCCAGAAATGAATATCACCATACCGCAACCTAACAAGTACTGCCGGGACTTTGTCAATTTTCTAAACAATTGTTTTTCCATAATTCTTTCCAAAAGTAAGCCGTATGTATAAAGATTATATAAGGATATTTTGCAGAGTTGAATCTTCGCATTAACGGCTATACATTTGTGACCGCAAATTATTGTACATGTCTTCATCGTCACACAACAAGTTAACCGTAGCCGGAGTACTGATTGCCTTAGGAATTATTTATGGTGATATTGGCACCTCGCCTTTATATGTTTTAAATGCCATCATTAAAGGAAATACCATTTCCGAAGAACTCATCATTGGTGTATTGTCGCTTATTATCTGGACGCTCACCCTGCAAACCACCATTAAATATGTACTCCTCACTTTACAGGCAGATAATCGAGGCGAAGGCGGTATCTTTTCTTTGTTCGCCCTTGTACGAAGGAGAAAGAAATGGCTTGTGATTCCTGCCATGATCGGCGGTGCGGCATTGTTAGCAGATGGTATGATTACGCCTCCTATTTCTGTTACATCGGCCATTGAAGGATTAAAACAAATAAGTGTATTCCACGATATTACCCAATGGACCATAGTGTATATCGTGATCGGAATTTTAAGTGTATTGTTTTTCCTCCAGCGATTTGGAACAAAGTTTATTGGAAAGTTCTTTGGACCTATCATGACCGTATGGTTCAGTATGTTAACGCTTTTAGGCGTAGTATACCTTGTACAAGACCTTTCAGTTTTAAGAGCATTCAATCCATATTATGGTATTCGTTTATTGATAGCTTATCCAAGTGGCTTCTTTATTTTGGGAGGCGTATTCCTATGTACAACGGGTGCAGAAGCATTGTATTCCGACCTCGGGCATTGCGGTAAACTCAACATTCGTTATTCCTGGATCTTTGTAAAAACTGCTCTTATTATTAATTACCTTGGACAAGGAGCATGGTTGTTGAAAAATTATAAAAATCAGGTGATCACGGCAGATATGATCGAAACCGGCTTCAATCCTTTTTATGGCCTCATGCCACATTGGTTTTTATTTTTCGGGATTGCCATTGCCACGGCGGCCACCATCATTGCCAGCCAGGCTTTAATATCCGGATCATTTACACTTGTAAGCGAAGCAATACGTTTGAATTTATGGCCTAAATTAAAGATCAATTATCCTACAGAAGCAAAAGGACAACAATTTGTACCGGCCGTAAATTTTTTATTATATACCGGTTGCATTGCTATTGTATTGTATTTTAAAAAAGCTTCTAATATGGAAGCGGCGTATGGATTGGCCATTACAATCACCATGATTTCTACATCTATATTATTTGCCAATTTCTTAGTAATCAGGCGTACAAAACCGTGGTTGATCTATTGCTATTTAGGTGTGTATCTCTGTATTGAACTTAGTTTCTTTTATGCTAACCTTGATAAATTTCCCCATGGCGGTTTTGTAACCGTGATCATTGGCGGCATTTTATTTTTTGTGATGTATGACTGGTACAGGGCGAGAAAAATTAAAAACCGTTATGTAGAATTTGTGCGGTTAGAAAATTACATTCCTAAAATACAGGAATTAAGTAATGATAAATCAGTGCCGAAATTTTCCACACATCTAGTCTATCTCACCAGTTCCGGAAACCCGAAAGAAGTAGAACATAAAATTGTTTATTCTATACTGAATAAAAAGCCGAAGCGTGCAGATATTTATTGGTTGATACATGTGGATACGGTTGATGAACCTTACAAAACGGAATACAGTGTTACGCATATTATCCCCAATGATATTATACGTATTGATTTCCGTTTAGGGTTCAGGGTACAACCCAGATTGAATGTGATG
>JBKJSZ010000290.1:0-13261 GCA_046593675.1 Ferruginibacter sp. | reverse complement strand
TACAAATGAGAGGTCAACAAATATCCAATGGCGCCTCCCTGACTATGTCCCATGATAATAAAATTTTTAATGCCTTTTTTATAACAGGAATCAATTGAATTTAATACCGAAGGTGCTAAAAACCCGGTACAGATCAGCCATCCGGTATGAACTGCAGCATTGGGATTTTCTGCTAAATGATAATCAAACTGATAAGAAGAATTTAATGTAAGGAAACCCTTTGCGGGCACCATGGCTGCATAAAAATTTGCCAGCCAACTTTCAGGTTTGGCAGTTGTACCTCTAATACTGATTACTGCAATCGAGTCTTGCATTATCCATAGGTCCCAGCAATTATCCAAACCTACAATTGCTGACCTTTTAATAAATTTTGAATTTAAAGGCGGAGGAAGATTTTTTTGATAAGTACTGTCTCCGAATTTGGCAGACATCTTCATAAGTTCGCCATATTCATCCGCATCAAATCCACTTTTTAATTGGGCGGAACATAGCATATTATATAATAGGAGAATAGTCGCAAATACAATTTTATGCATATGGATTAATTTATGTTAAGGTACAATTTCTTAACAGCCGTATAGTTTTCTGTTTAAATAAATTAGCTTTTTAGTAAAAAAGATTTTAATTCCTCAAATGAATTATCCATAAGAATACTTTCCTTACTTTTTTTGAGCAGATTTTCCAATGAAAGCGGAACAGGGATTTTTTTGGATAACGCCAGTTCCATGATATCGGGGAATTTTACTGGATGAGCAGTTTCTAAAATAAACCCTTTCTTGTGAGGATGTTTATTAAGGTATTTTTCCAGTGCAGCATACGCAACGGCTCCGTGAGGATCAAGAAGATATGCATATTCATCATATACTTTACGGATGGTAGCGAGGGTAACTTCATCAGAAATTGTATCAGCCGAAATAGATATTTTATTTTGTTTCATTAATTCTACCAGCCGTGGAAAGTTACTGGGATCGCCAACGTCCATGGCATTGCTGTAAGTAGCAATAGTGTCTTTCGCAGAAAAAATTCCTGATAATAAATATTGAGCCACAGCATCATTTTCGTTGCAGGCAGCTATAAAATGATCTGCAGGCAATCCACTTACGTGTGCAATAACGCCGGCACATAAATTTCCAAAATTTCCACTGGGCACACAAATGACCGGAGGATTATTTTTGTCTTTCCATTGTTTATAAGCAAAGCAATAATAAAATTGTTGGGGCAACCATCTTGCTACGTTTATGGAATTAGCTGATGTGAGGAATATGGCATTATTAATTTCTTTATCCATGAATGCCTTTTTTACCATAGCCTGACAATCATCAAAATTTCCTTTTACTTCCAATGCCCGGATATTTTTACCTAATGCGGTTAATTGCATTTCCTGAACCCGGCTCACTTTTCCAGAAGGATATAAAATCAACACTTTAATTCCGGGCACATCATAAAATCCATTGGCTACTGCACCACCGGTATCACCGGAAGTTGCCACCAGAACAGTAACTTCCTTCTGTGTCTTATGTATAAATTCTGAAAGACAACGACTCATAAATCTGGCGCCAATATCTTTAAATGCCAGTGTGGGGCCGTGAAATAATTCTAATGAACTTATTCTTTCATTAATGCTAATCAAAGGGATTTCGAAATCAATAGTTTCAGCGGCGATCTCCATCAATTTTCTATCGCTAATCATATTTCCGATATAAGGCCGAATTATATGATAAGCTATTTCCGCATTCGAATACTGTTCCATGTTTTGTATCAATTCCGAGTCCATAACCGGAATGGTTTCGGGAAAATACAATCCTTTATCCGGAGCCTGGCCATGTACTGCTGCCAATGCAAAATCAACGTGTGGCGAATTGCCGTTTAAACTATAATATTTCATTTTATAATACAGTTACACCTATATGATTCAATTTAGTTACATAGGTTTTATAGGCTATATCAGTGTTGTCATATACCAACTTCATGGCTTGTTCAATATTTGCAGCAATATTTTCATTTTTTGAAAACATAAACATGGATGGTCCGCTTCCGGAAATTCCTCCACCAATTGCGCCACATAACATTCCTGCTTTTTTTACTTCATCATATTTCGGTATCAATTTACTTCTAACCGGTTCGATAATATGATCCTGCATACTTCTGCTCATCAGGGAATAATCGTTTTGTAAAAACCCGGCGACCATACCTGCCGTATTGGCCCATTGCTTTACCGCAACTTTTAGTGGAATTTCTTTGGGTAACATCTCTCGTGCATAAGAAGTTTTAATTTCTATCTGAGGATGTAAAATAGTTATGCATAATGGCGGAGATGAAATCGATATGATATCAAAATTTTCTGCGTCTCTTATCAATGTTAACCCGCCATAAATCAAAGGTGCTAAATTATCAGCATGACGACTTCCGCTTGCAATCATTTCACCATCCATGGCAAACGTGAGTAATTGTTGATGAGAAAGATTCAAATCCAATAATATGTTTGCCGCTACCACAATACCGGCGGCACTCGCTGCACTGGATCCGATACCGCTTCCGGGTTTTATTTGTTTGCTGATGATGATCTCAAAATGCCCGTTTAATTTTAACTGATCAATCATAGATTGTAAGGCAACACCTGCAATATTTTTTGCAGGATCTGTTGACAAACCGAAATCATCTGTATGCACCATGCTGATGCCATTTCCTTCTTTTACTTTCAGTTCTAAAATATCAAAAGGAGATTCCACGGCCATTCCAAAAATATCATAACCACAAACTAAGTTCGATAAACTCGCCGGACATTTAACTTTGATACTTTTCATATTACTTTTTTGCGGCTCGGATAATATCTGCAAATACACCACTCGCGGTTACTTCCGCACCTGCACCTGCACCTTTAACAACCAATGGTTGATCCGTGTATCTGTCTGTATAAAATAATACAACATTATCCTTTCCATAAAGATGAAACAAATCATGCGAAGGTGAAATATGTTGCAGACCTACAGAAGCTTTTCCATTATTAAAAGAAGCAACAAATTTCAATTTACAATTTTCTTTTTTTGCAGCCTCCAGCAAGGAAAGAAAATGAGATTCATGTTTTTCCATTTCTTTATAAAAATCTTCTACCGATCCGTCGAAGCATGATTTGGGTAAAAATCCATTACAAATAATATCATTCATTTCCATTTCTGTTCCTGCTTCACGTGCCAGTATCATAATTTTTCTCATTACATCCATGCCGCTTAAATCTAATCGTGGATCAGGCTCTGTATAACCTTCCTCCTGGGCTTGTTTTACTACGTGTGCAAATTTTTGAGACCCGTCGTAATTATTAAAAACAAAATTTAGTGTACCGCTTAATACAGCTTCCATCCTTCTCACATTGTCGCCGCTATGTAAAAGATCATTTAATGTTCCAATGATGGGCAATCCGGCTCCCACATTTGTTTCAAATAAAAATGGCGTATTATATTCTGCAGTCAGTTCTTTTAATTGCTTATAATTTTTATACGAAGAAGAAGCTGCAATTTTATTACATGCCACAACTGCAATATTTTTTTCTATTAATTGAGCATAGGTTTTAGCAACATGTTCATTAGCCGTAATATCTACAAAAATACTATTGCGTAAATTACTGCTGATGGCTCTGCTTACAAATTCCTCCACATTCGCAACCTCACCATTATCTAAAACAGTTTGCCAGTTATCAGAAGGAATACTTTCATTGAAAACCATTTTCCTGCTATTGGAAATTCCTGCGATATTAATTTGTAAACGCAGATTATTCTGCAGAAACGCAGATTGTTTGTGTAATTGCTGCATTAATTTACTGCCAACATTTCCAACGCCGGTAATAAATAAATTTATTTGTTTGTATGTAGTTTCAAAAAATTCTTCGTGCAATACATTCACAGCTTTACGAACATCTTTGGTTCCAATTACTGCAGAAATATTTCTTTCAGAAGATCCCTGGGCGATGGCTCTGATATTTATACCGTTTCTTCCAAGTGCGGAAAACATTTTTCCACTGATGCCGGTATGATTTTTCATATTATCACCCACTAATGCGATAATAGATAACGTTGATTCAACCTGTAATGCCTGTACTTTTCCTGTCTGTATCTCATATTCAAAAGCTTTGTCAACTGCAATCTGGGCTTTTGTGGATTGCGTAGAGGCAATGCCAACACAAATGGAATGTTCCGAAGAACCTTGCGTAATTAAAATAACATTAATCTGTTCATTGGCAAGTGCTTCAAATAATCTTTTTGAAAATCCCGGAATTCCTACCATTCCACTTCCCTCTAGTGTTATCAATGCTAATTCGTTAATACTTGAAATACCTCTAACCATTGTATGATCAGATTGATCGGCTGTATTTTCTATTACAGTTCCATGGTCTGATGATTTAAAAGTATTCTTGATCCACACCGGTATATTTTTATTCATCACCGGCTGTATGGTGGGTGGATAAATAACTTTTGCACCAAAGTGAGATAATTCCATAGCTTCCTGGTAAGAAATGTTAGGAATGATACGTGCATTTGGAACCCATCGTGGATCTGCCGTCATCATGCCACTCACGTCTGTCCATATTTCAAGGCTTTCGGAATTTAATGCTGCAGCAATAATTGACGCAGTAAAGTCGGAGCCACCTCTTCCTAAAGTTGTACTGGCTCCATTATGATCACGTGCAATAAATCCCGGCATTATAGTTAATCCATCATTGTTTTTAAAATAACTTTCAATCAATTTATTTGTTACAGAAAATTCAACCCGAGCATTGCCGTAATTACAATCCGTTATGATAAGATCACGGGAATCTTTCCAGACACTCGTAAGCTGATTACTTTTAAAAATCATCTGCAACAGTTGGGAAGAAAGTAATTCACCATAGCCTGCAAGCTTATCTTTTATTTTATCAGATAATTCTTCCAGCAATGCGATACCGTTGCATAGATCTCTTATTTCAGAAAAAATATTTTTTACAATGGCAGATATTCCTGGCTGATCACCTGTGTTGATCATATAGCCAATGGTCTGCTGATGCCTGAGTTCAGATTTTTTTAAAATTTCTCTCCACTGTTCATCATGTGCGGCTGCAAATTTTCCTGAATTCAATAACTCGTCTGTTACGCCACTCATAGCCGATACAACTACAATCATTTTTTGTGGTAAGCGTTGTTGAATTATGTCCATAACCTGCTGAAGCGATTCTTTGCTTCCCATGGATGTTCCTCCAAATTTCAATACGATCATATCTGTACAAATAAATTTTCTATAAAAAGGTTGATGAGATGATATGGTGAATAACCCTAACGGGTATTCGTAGAAGAGGGAATTGTTATACAAGTAAAATATACCATCGGCTTACAAGATAATAATATTTTTTCAAATATGAACTTGTAATGGATTTTTTTTAAAAGAAGCTTTCCTGTTTTTCTGGATTTTTTAAATCTATGCATTCCATCTAAGAAATGAATAAACGTTACGGCAGTTGCATGTTGTAATTTTACTCAATGAAAAAAATATTATTTCTGCTATTCTTTATTATGGTTTCAATCGTCGCTATTTCTCAGGATAAATGGGTGGGTATCTGGGAAGGTACATTGGAAGTTGGGGTTTCCTTGCGACTTGTTTTACATATCAATAATGAGCAAGGGAAATATTCTGTAAAAATGGATAGCCCAGATCAACAGGCGTATGGATTTAAGGCAGACAGCGTTTTTATAGAAGGAGATTCCACTTGTATACAATTTAAAAAACTCGGCATCAGATATACTGGAAAAATTAAAAATGACAGTCTTATGAATGGAATTTTTTTCCAGGGAAAATCAATACCATTGGATCTGAGGAAAGTACAATCAATTAGTAAATTGAACAGGCCACAAACACCACAGGCTCCCTTTATTTATGAAACGGAAGATGTCATTTTTTTTAATGCAGATAAGTCAATTCAATTTGGGGCTACTATTACATATCCGTCAATTCCTGTTGGAACAAATTATATAAAAGCACCTACGTATCCGGTAGCTGTTCTGATCAGTGGAAGCGGCGCACAAAACCGCGATGAAGAGATCATGGAACATAAACCATTTGCTGTTATAGCAGATGCTTTAACTAAAAAAGGATTTCTTGTTATACGTACAGATGATCGGGGTGTAGGAAAAACTACAGGTAATTTTTCAAAAGCTACATCTCTGGATTTTGCAAATGATGTAATGGATATTACTGATTATATAAAAAAATATGTGCATGCAGATTCTACACACATTTTTCTGATTGGACATAGTGAAGGAGGAATGATAGCGCCCATGGTTGCTAACAGAAGAAAAGATATTTATGGATTGATCTCTCTTGCAGGTATCAGCATTCCGCCATCGGATGTTCTACTGGGACAAAATATGGCTATTCTAAAAAGTACCGGAATGAATGATACTACTTTGATGGCATTCAAAAAATTATATAAAAATCTTTTGAAATCTTTTCGTAATACAACCGATACAGCGGTTGCTTATAATTCAGGAATTAAAATACTCAATCAATGGAAAAAAAATCAATCTGAAAAAAGTTTAAAAGACCTGGATATTTCAACAAAAAAAAATCAGGAATCGTTTATTAAAACATTAGCCACAACCTTTACAACTCCATGGTTCCATTATTTTTTAAATTATACACCAGAATATGAAATAAAAAAATTGCGAAATGTACATGTACTGGCATTAAATGGGGAGGAAGACTTACAGGTTTTAAAAAACGAAAATATTCCTGCATTTGAAAAGTATTTTCGGAAAAGTAAGGTTAAAACATATACTCTTAAGTCATATCACAAACTGAATCATTTATTCCAGCATTGTAAAACTTGTGCAATTGCAGAATATAATCAAATCGAAGAAACATTTTCGCCTGAAGTATTGGAAGATATGGCAGCCTGGATGTTGAAAGTTTTATAAAAACCCTGAATTTCATTCTTAAATAAATTTTATCATCTAGTCCGGAAAACTTGTGAATTTAATTTCCATTGATTTTAAATTCTGTAGTATGAAAAGTGTAAAATTTAATTTTAATTTGCAAAGATTGTCTCACTGTTAAAGAAAGGTTCTTTGCTTCAACTTTTCCTGTTGATGCTAATAATCGATGTTAAGATTAAAGCAATGGATGTGATAATATTGCGGTTTTATTAAGATGATTATTTTAAATGGTTCTATGTAGTAACCTGCATCAATTCAAAATTCTCATTCATTGTAATCAATGCATTGGTGATGATCGGGATACAGATGTAAAGCAATTAACATGAATTTCTTTGATGCTGTTGAAATGATGCAATGGCAATGAGGTATCTTTAAATGATGAATTATCTGGCGCATGCTTATCTATCATTTAATGATCCATTAATACTTACAGGAAATATGATCAGTGATCATGTGAAAGGAAGAAAAATGTATGATTTTGAAAGCAGGATTGTTGATGGAATTAAACTTCACAGGAGGATAGATGAGTTTACAGATAATCATACTTGTACAAAAACGATTCGTTCTTTTTTTTCAAAAAAATATAGATTATATAGTGCAGTATTTTCAGATATTGTGTGTGACTATTTCCTGGCCAATGAACCAAAGATTTTCAATTACCAACATTCATTAAGAATGTTCACTACGTCTTGTTACCATCATCTGGATGCTTTAGAAGCCATAATGCCTGAATCTTTCAAAGCCATTTATCCTTCCATGAAACACCATGACTGGCTTTACAATTATCAATTCGACTTTGGAATTGAAAAAAGTTTTGCCGGTTTGGTCAAACGTGCTAAATATATAGATGATTCTGCCACAGCATTTGAAATATTCAAAACTAATAAAGAGGATATGAGAATTGCCTTTGAACAATTTTTTCCGGAATTGTTTGCTTTTGCTGCTAATACATTACATCAACTTGTAAACAACGATTGATATATCTTTGAATAATATTAAATGATTGGTTCACTGGAAATATTTTCAATAATGTTCCATAAATAAAAAAATAAAATCGTAATAATGTCTGCGTTATTGAAAATGCATTTATTGTTGCCCATCTCAAAAAAAATGAAATTCTATTTCCTGTTGTTTACTACTTTTTTAATGTTTACTAGTTGTAAAAATCAAAAAGAAACGGTCAACGTAAATGTATTGCCGGACTCAATGGGTGTAAAACCTAATCCATATATCAATACAGATCAGTCTCCAATGGATATGAGTTATTTTCCAGCTGATTTCCCTTTGAAAATGATGGAAGGAAAATCTTCAGAATCTTTATTTGCACGGATCATTTACAGCAGACCACACAAAAAAAATCGCCTTATTTTTGGTGATACAGATGCAAGCCTTTGTAAATACGGTAAAGAATGGAGACTTGGTGCTAATGAAGCTACAGAGATCCAGTTTTTCAGAGATGTTTATATCAATAATAGAAAAATAGCGGCAGGTCAATACATCATTTATTGTATTCCTTTTAAAGATAAATGGACAATCGTATTAAATACAAATCTTCATACCTGGGGTTTACACATGGATCCCAGAAAAGATATTTTCAGAACAGATGTAAACGTTCAGTATCAAAACCCGGCTTTAGAAGATTTTACTATGTTATTTCTCCCTGCAAATTATGGAACCGACCTATTAATGAGCTGGGATAATGTAAAGGTATTCCTGCCCATTTCATTTAATCCGCAATAATAGATTATGTGTGGTATCGCCGGAATTGTTTCCATGAAAGGATCAAAAATACTTCAGCAAGACCTGCAGAAGATGGCAGATACATTGTTGCATCGCGGACCGGATGGAGAAGGTTTTTGGATCAACTGCAATCAACAATGTGGTTTTGGTCACAGACGGTTAGCGATCCTTGATCTAACAGATGCAGCCCGGCAACCTATGCATTATCTTTCCCGTTATACCATTGTTTTTAATGGAGAAATATATAATTACAGGGAATTGAAAAATGAACTGATGAAACAAGGCTATCAGTTTCGTTCTTCAGGAGATACAGAAGTGATATTGGCAGCCTACGATTGTTACAAAGAGAAATGTGTGGATTATTTTGATGGGATGTTTTCTTTTTCTATATGGGATGAAAAATTACAGGTTTTATTTTGCGCCCGTGATCGTTTTGGAGAAAAACCTTTTTATTATACACAATATAAAGGTGATTTTTATTTTGCCAGTGAAATGAAAGCATTGTGGGCTTCGGGTATTCCAAAAAATATCGACCAGAAAATATTATTGAATTATTTGTCTTTAGGTTATGTTCAGAATGCGGCGGAAAAATCACAAACATTTTATACAGACATATTTTCCTTGTCACCGGCACATCACCTCATCATTGATTTTAATAAAAACACATTTCAGGTACACCAGTATTGGGATATTGATAAACAAGCCTGTATTAAAATAAATGAGAAAGATGCAGTAGAGCAACTGGATCATTATCTCGGTGACAGTATTATTAAACGTCTGCGTAGTGACGTACCGGTAGGTGTATCCTTAAGTGGCGGACTGGATAGTTCAACGATCTGCAGTTATTTACATAAACGATCTTCTATAAAAGAACTGCATTCTTTTTCTGCCACATTTCCTGATTTCGAAAAAGACGAATCTGTTTTTATTAAAGAAGTAGGAAATACATTTAATATACACATGCATGAAGTAACGCCCACTTGTTATGGATTGATCGAAGAGTTTGAGAAAATCGCCTATCACCAGGAAGAGCCATTTCCTTCCTCCAGTATTTATGCGCAATACAAAGTATTTGAATTAGCACGTCAAAATAATATACCTGTCTTACTGGATGGACAAGGCGCTGATGAAACGCTCGCAGGATATCATAAATATTTACATTGGTATTTACAGGAAGTTTTAAGCCGGAACCGATTCTCAAAATTTAAAAAGGAACGTTTCGCCTTATTAAAAAATAATATAAAGGTTCCCTGGAATGTAAAAAATTTAGCGGCAACTTATCTTCCTTCGCATGCAGCTATTGCTTTGGAAAAACAGGAATATCTGCGTGTTCTGAGGAATGATGATCTCAGTAAAAATATGCTGAGTAACATTAAAGGAAGAGAATGGGATGGAATTCATAAGCCCATTATCACTAAATTAAATGACATACTTTATTTCAATACCATGTGCAATGGAATGGAAGAATTGCTGCGGTTCAGTGACCGCAATGCAATGGCACATGGCATAGAAGTAAGATTACCTTTTTTAAATGCAGATCTGGTAAAATTTATTTTTTCTCTTCCATCGGACCTTAAAATTTCAAACGGATTTACAAAATATATACTTCGAAAATTAATGCAGCATGACCTTCCGGAAAAAATTGTCTGGCGCACAGATAAAGTAGGTTTTGAGCCTCCACAAAAATTATGGATGCAGGAAAAAAATATGCAGGAATATATTTATGAAGCCAAAAGTAAACTGGTAGATGAGCAAATTCTGAAAGCGTCTGTTCTTAAGAAGAAATCACGTGCATTGCCTGCTCATAGTCGTGATAATTTTGACTGGAGATACCTGTGTGCAGCCAATATGCTTCGTTGATTTATTATGTTACTTTTGCTGTTCAAATATAAAAAATGAACAGTCATAAATTAGCTACTAGATTTGTACATGCAGGCGCAGAACCGGATCCAACTACCGGAGCCATCATGACACCGATTTATCAAACTTCAACTTATGTGCAATCAGCTCCGGGAAAACATAAAGAGTATGAATATGCACGCTCTCAAAACCCAACACGAAAAGCTTTAGAAGATGCCTTTGCCATCTTGGAAAATGCTAAACATGGATTAGCTTTTGGAAGCGGCGTTGCTGCAACTGATGCTGTCATTAAATTATTATCACCCGGCGATGAAGTGATTTGTGGAAATGATATGTATGGTGGAACATACCGGTTGTTTTCTAAAATATTTGAAAAATTCGGCATCAAATTTATTTACGTTGATACCTCCAACACCTCTGAAATTCAAAACGCCATAACAGTTAATACAAAATTACTATGGATTGAAACGCCCACTAATCCATTGATGAATGTAACTGATATTAAAGCAACTGCTGTTATCGCAAAGAATGCTAAGGCAATACTATGTGTAGATAATACTTTCGCCACACCTTATTTACAAAACCCACTGGATCTGGGCGCAGATATCGTTATGCATTCTGCTACTAAATATTTAGGCGGGCATAGTGATGTGATACAAGGTGCTTTAATGATGAATGATGATACTCTTCGCGATCAATTATATTTTATACAAAAAAGTTGTGGTGCCGTTCCGGGACCTATGGATTGTTTTTTAGTGTTACGTGGCATAAAAACATTACACGTACGAATGAAACAACATTGTGAAAATGGAATTAAAGTTGCCCATTTTCTACGCAATCATCCTAAAATTGATAAAGTATACTGGTGTGGTTTTGAAGATCATCCTCAATATGCCATTGCTAAAGAACAAATGAGGGATTTTGGTGGCATGATGAGTTTTACATTGAAAGAGGATACAATGGAAGCAGCAACAAAAGTTTTATCCTCCACAAAATTATTTTCTCTTGCGGAAAGTTTGGGTGGAGTAGAATCATTGATAAACCATCCGGCTGTTATGACACATGCAAGTATTCCAAGAGAAGAGCGCATAAAAAACGGGCTTGCAGATACGTTGATCCGGTTAAGTGTGGGTATTGAAGATGCTGACGATTTGATGGATGACTTATCTGCGGCAATAGGTTAACGTTATCATGGATATTGCAGCATTTTTACAAAAGAAAGTGGTGGAATACAATCAATCATTTTTTATTAAAGATGATCCTGTTTGCATTCCTCATCTTTTTAGTAAAAAACAGGATATTGAAATTGCAGGTTTTTTTGCTGCTGTTTTTGCCTGGGGACAAAGAATAACAATCATCAATAAATCAAAAGAGTTGTTGCAACTCATGGATAATTCTCCTTATGATTTTTGCCTTCATCATACAGATAATGATCTGAAAAAAATATTACACTTTAAACACCGTACTTTCAATGCAACAGACCTGTTATATTTTCTTTCTTTCTTTAAGTATCATTATTCTAAACATACGTCTTTAGAATCTGCTTTCACCGATTCCATGTTAAAAAAAGACAGCAATGTTAAAAACGGCTTGAATGGTTTCTATCAATATTTTTTCTCTTTGGAAGATGTACCATCCAGAACGTTGAAACATATTTCCTGTCCGGTTAAAAAATCAGCCTGTAAAAGAATGAATATGTTTCTAAGGTGGATGGTAAGGCGAGATTCTAATGGTGTTGATTTTGGGATCTGGAAAAATATACAGCCGGCTCAGCTTATTATTCCTTTAGACGTACATGTAGCCAGAGTTGCCCGACACTTTAAATTATTAAGGAGAACTTCCACTGATTGGGAGGCGGCTTTAGAATTAACGGATACATTGCTTGCAATAGATCCAAAGGATCCGGTTAAATTTGATTACGCTTTATTTGCGTTAGGTGTACTTGAAAAATATTGAACATGAATCATCCGGAAAATGTTTTTAATATTTATGATCGGGAAGTTTTAAAACAAAATGATTTTGAATCAGACCTGGCTAATTATCTTGATCACCTGATTAAAAAAGATTTTGAGAAATTGATACAGATACTTTACAGAATTGATGTTGACGAAAAAAAACTCCGTAAACTTTTAGAGCAGTTTCCTCAATCGGACGCCGGAAAAATAATGGCCTCTCTCATTTTAGAAAGGCAAATAAAAAAAATTGAATTCCGGGAAGCAACAAAAAATAATAATAACGAATGGGAAGATTGCTGATCAATACATTAACTCTCTTACTTTCTCTTTGTCTTCTTTTTCTTTTTTAAGATCGAATGTTGTTCCGAAAATATGATCCCATAAAGTAGAACTTACACCAAAACCTTTTTGTTGTTGTTTGTAATGATGTAAATGATGATTTCTCCATAAACCTTTCATCCA
The DNA here is from genome assembly GCA_046593675.1 of Ferruginibacter sp. Classification (GTDB taxonomy): domain Bacteria; phylum Bacteroidota; class Bacteroidia; order Chitinophagales; family Chitinophagaceae; genus Ferruginibacter. The sequence goes on along the minus strand of JBKJSZ010000290.1, from coordinate 288 downwards.
TTTAAATGGTGGATTCCATGCATGAATGGCATAATGCATACTTCCATAAACCAGATAACCAAAAATAAATCCAGGGAAAAATGAAAAGGCATTCTGACGCATAATTAAAAACATCAACATAAAAATGCAGGAAGAGATAATTAAACTTGGAACTGCCGGCATAAATAATCTTTCTTTATCCCTGGGATATTCATGATGATTACCATGTAACACAAAGATTAATTTATGTGTTACATGGTAATCATCATGAATATCCCAGGGATAAAGAAAGATTATTTATGCCGGCAG
>JBKJSZ010000150.1:0-4278 GCA_046593675.1 Ferruginibacter sp. | reverse complement strand
TTCAGTAACCTCTTTTTTAATGTCAGCATCTTTGTTACTCTTACACGAATAAATTGTAAGCGATAATGCCATTAAAAAAGATAGGATTAGCCAGTTTGAAGTTGTAATTTTTTTCATCTGAAGTTATATTTTGATTGATTGTGATTTACATACGTGCTAAAATTATGCCCTAATCTTCACTTTAAAAATTGAATGCAGTAATTATATGCATAAACCCATTATAGGAACATGAACTCAGCCCGGTTTAAAGGATACAATGAAAGTGTAAACAAAAACCATAAAAATAATTCCGTAAGCCTTCTTCAATTTCGCGATCATCCTTCAAAAAAAAGGATTTCATTATGACACATGCTTATTAAAAAAACCTCATTAATTTCCAATCAGGCTGTAGATTTTAATTTATATGATGACATTATCTAGTTAAACATTCATGCGAATTAATTTCATTTCATGTTTCATTATAGAAGGTTTTATATTTTTTTAATCATGATGATGTCCTTCGTGCCCTGTTACTTTTTTTATCTCAGTCTTTGTAAGTTCCATTTGACATACGGGACATTTACCTGCCTTGGCATAGGTCTTTTCACCTTCGCATTTCATTGGGCATTGGTAAGTTGCCGATGCAGTTTGTTTTTCTATTTTGGCTAATCCCATTCCACAAACCGGACATTTACCTGCCTTGGCATACATCTTTTCGCCTTCGCATTTCATCGGGCATTGATATTGGGTTTGTGCCTGCATTGCTTTAACGGGTTTCATTTGCATAGCACACACAGGGCACTTGCCCGCCTTTGCATACGTTTTTTCACCCTCGCATTTCATCGGGCACTGATATTGGGTTTGTGACTGCATTGCTTTAACGGGTTTCATTTGCATACCACATACAGGACACTTGCCATTTTTGTGATACGATTTTTCACCTTCACATTTCATAGGGCAACGGTAATGCATAGCCGCATAATGCTTTGTGGTTTTAATTTTTTTCTTTGTGGTTTGCGCATCAACGGTACTGATACTGAAAATGGCGATTATCATTACCAAGAGAAATTTGAAGTAGTTCATGTTCTTATATTTTTAATGAATAAATATGAAGTTATGTATTATGAAAAGTTCTTACCACTATTTCATAAAATAATTTTTAATAAAACGGATCTTATAACTAACATTATATTTTTAAAACAGGCGCACAATAGTTCCATCTGTATTGGTAAGTTAATGCTATTTCGGCATCTATTTGATGTCTTCATTGTAATCTGATTAAAAAGAAAATTATTTAAACTATATACCATAAGCTTAAAAATAATACTTGCCTATTAAATATGTTGAGTAAAGTATGGATGTGATTGTTTCACTTTAAAATTATAAAGTAGTCTATTAAAATAGAGATTATTCCCCATTACACCAGGGTTAATATGGTAATAAATGACATAATCAGCATTAAAGAATCTTCCACAATAGTAACCGTACTCATTGGTAAATTGAACACCGTACCCAGACAAGCGCATTTGATTTTCCTTTTGTTTAAAACAGCTTTAAAAACTCCCACTATACTTATACTCATCACCACAAATGTAACAGCATTAGTAATTAAAGGAAGTAGATTTAACAGGTAAGCCAAACCTAATCCCAATTCTAAAAATGCATAAACATAGGCCCAGCCAAACCATCTTTTCGCAATGATATCATAGGTAGAATAGCTTTCGGCAAAACCTTTAAGGTTCAGCATTTTAAAAAATGAGAATACTAAAAAGAATGCGCCCATGAAATTTTGCATCCAGATTTCTCCGTGGAAACTTTCTTTAACAGCCTCAACCAATAAAGTAATTCCAGAAATATACATTCCTATAAGTATAATAGGCTTATATGTTTTTATCCAGGAAATAGTTTCTTCAGTTACTGGAATATTTTGTATTCCCGCATCTGCTTCAGTTATTTTATAATTCCCCGCTTTGCTTAAAACATTCTGCAATTCAATTAAAGGGATATGCTTTTGCATGGTGATAGTTGCCTGTGGTGTAGTTAGCTGTATGTTCGCTTCTGTTACATTTTCCAACGTCAGGAATTGACTTTTTGCTTTGGCTACGCAATTACCGCACGTCATACCGCTAATAAGATAAGTATGTGTCATAATATTTTTATTAAAACACAAAGCTATCCATGCAGGAAATGATAATATTATAAAATTATGGATTTGAATTGCATTATTCTGGCTTTCCTACCTCATCTAAAGATTTCCGGCTTTTAATGCCCATTTGCCTGAATTTTGAAGGTGTTAAGCCTGTTAGTTTTTTGAATTGGTTGCTGAGGTGTGCCGTACTACTATATCCTAGCTGGAAAGCAATTTGTGAAAGCGACAATTCATTATACGTCAATAGCTCTTTAACTTTTTCAATTTTTTGATTAATAATATATTGTTCGATCGTTATGCCTTCCACTTCCGAAAACAGATTGCTTAAATGGGAATAATCGTGATGAAGGTGTTGTGATAATAATTCACTGTAATTTTTGAGAGGCGGTTCTTCTTGATAGTGGATTGCATCAATGATAAATGTCTTTATTTTTTCTATTTGCTTACTTTGGCGATCATCTATTAATTCAAATCCTACGATTTTTAAAGCGGATGATAATTCACTGAGTTGTTCCTTAGACAATGTTTTTTCTTCAATGAACACCTCACCTAAAGCAATATTTACCGGGTGTAATTTCAGTTTTTCTAATTCAGTCCTTATCACCATCTTGCAGCGATGGCAAACCATATTCTTTATGTATAGCAACATGATTATTATTTCTTTTTAAAACTACAAAACAAAAAGTTTTGAGTAGTATTGAAAGGTGTGATGTGTTCTTCTTCTATACATTTTATTCTATCAAAATTTATTTCAAATCTAGTTGACATGGATGCTTCTGAATATTGTTTTATTTCTAATCCGCTGCATTTGGCAGGACCATTTTCAGAAAAGGTACCAAGAATTACATAACCATTTTTTTTAACGGCATTTTCAGCAATGGAAACGTATTTCAAAATGTTATCTTCCGTTGTTAAAAAATGAAAAGCTGCTCTGTCGTGCCAAAAGTCGAATTGTACTGGCGGTACAAATTCCGTAACATCAGAAACGATCCAATGAACTTTACTTGCTTTATTGCCTAATCTTTGTCTGGCTTTTTCAATTGCCTTGCTGGAAATATCCATAATATAAATATTTTTATATCCTTTTTCAAGCAATGCATCTACAAAATAACTATCGCCACCACCTATGTCAATGATACTAGCCTCCAATGGCAGATTAAATAATTTTACAAACTCCATGGAGGTTTTAGGATATGGTTGAAACCAACTTACTTCATCCACCGCCTTCGTGTTGTACACATTATTCCAATGTTGTGATGTATTCATATTTAGATTTTATAGTTAAGTTCCAGGATGAAACTGTTTAATCGCTTCTCCTAAATCATAAACATTCATCTTGCCATTCAGTTTTGCCAGGATAAGTGAACTGGCTGCTGCACTACGATACCCACCTGCACAATGTACAACGATTGGTTTGTCTGTTGGAATTTCATTTACCCTGTTTCTTACTTCTGCTAATGGGATTGAAATGGCACTGGCAAATATTTTTCCTTCTTTCACTTCAGAAGTATTTCTTACATCTACAATAGTGTAATCTGTTAGATGTTTTTTAAAAATCTCAACATCAATTTGTGGTTCTATTACATCTCCATATTCTACAACAATAGTTTCTGAAATGGCTTTTTCATAACCTATAGCTGCAACTCTTAACATCATTCTTTGTACCTGTTCAATACATTTGCCTGCGAGGTAGAATTGTTCTTCGGGTTTGATGATGCTCCCTAACCAGGTTTCAAATTTCCCTTCTTCCATCAGGTTGATAGAATGTGGCAAATGTCCTTGTTTAAATTTTTTTTCATTCCTTGTATCAATTATCCATAAAGTTTTATTTAAATAAGAATTTAAATGTTGATGGATGGAATGAAATGTTTTGATTTTGGTTAAACTTTGCATGATAGAGGATGCTCCTTTACGATTGAGAGCCACATCAAAAGGAAAATATAAAGGAACAAATGGCTGGTCTGCTAATAAATTATTTATAAATTCCTCTTCTGTTGCTTCCTGTAAACTCCAGTTTGTTTTTTTCTCTTCGCCAATGGTACTGTTACTTTCTTTACTTAAATTTTTTCCGCAAAGTGTACCTGCTCCGTGTGCCGGGTAAACTATTACATCATCCTCCAACTTCATTAAGAGATAAACTAATGAAGTTG
>JBKJSZ010000225.1:0-2965 GCA_046593675.1 Ferruginibacter sp. | reverse complement strand
TTTAATCACATAATTACAAACAGGATGCCAAAAGGTAATTTGCATTTGTTACTAAAAAGTAAAAAAAAAGAGCCATTTTTATTTGGCTCTCTATCAACTGATTATTGTTGTGCTGTTAACTTTTCTGCATTCTCTGCAAATTGCAAAGCTTCTAAAAACTCCTGCAATTCCCCGTTTAGCAGTGCATCTAAATTATAAGACGTTAATCCGATTCTATGATCTGTCACTCTTCCCTGTGGGAAATTATAGGTTCTTATTTTTGCACTTCTATCACCAGTACTCACGAGGCTTTTTCTCATATGGGAAATCGCTTCTTCCTGTTTGCGAACCTCTTCATCATATAACTTGGTACGCATCATATCCATCGCTTTTTCCCTGTTACCGAGCTGGCTTCTTTCAGTCTGACAAACCACTACAAGGCCCGTAGGTTTATGCGTTAAAAATACTTTCGTCTCTACTTTATTTACGTTTTGTCCGCCGGCACCACCGCTTCGTGCTGTTTCCATTTTTACATCACTTTCTTTTAACTCAAAATCCACTTCTTCCGCTTCGGGCATAACGGCAACAGTAACCGCACTGGTATGTACACGTCCGCTGCCTTCTGTATCAGGCACACGCTGCACGCGGTGTACGCCACTTTCAAATTTCATGGTGCCGTACACATCGTCGCCAACAATTTCCACCTGAACTTCTTTGAAACCTCCAACCGTGCCTTCACTTTCGCTTAGTAAAGCAGTTTTCCATCCACGTTTTTCACAATATTTCATATACATCCGCAAAAGGTCACCCGCAAATAAGGAAGCTTCATCGCCACCGGTTCCGGCTCGTATTTCCAATATGGCGTTCTTCTCATCATACGGATCTTTTGGTATCAGTAAGTTGCGCAGATATTTTTCAGAAGCATCCTTTTTTTCTTCGAGTTCCGGTAGTTCCACTTTTGCAAGTGAGCGCATTTCATCATCATCGCCATTTAATACTTCTTTATTGAATTCAATATCATCCAGCAAACGAACATACGCATCACGGGCATCCACAATCTTTTGCAAACTGCGGTATTCTTTGCTCATCGCACTGAACCTTTTATTATCACTTACAATTTGCGGATTGGAAAGTGCCACACCCAGATCTTGAAATTTTGCTTTTATGGCATCAAGTTTATCTAACATATTTTATTTTTTTGGCAACCGCCTTCATACTTAGCCGCGGCATTGTTGCGTCGCACTCGTGTACGGCATACCTTTATGCAAATTTTTTTGGTGCGTACATGTAAGACGCCGCAAATTTACAATATCTCAACCAACAATTTTGTACACAAAGCTTACAGCGCCACAAATTTTCAACGGATATCAATTCGAACCCGAAAACGCTGTTCTTATTTTAAAAAATGGTACAGTTGAAGAAATCGTTTCCATCACTGAGGCAGGAGACGATGTTTTGCATGTTGAGGGAATACTTTGTCCGGGATTTATCAATGCGCATTGCCACACGGAATTGAGCCATCTTAAAAATAAAATTCCAAAGCATACGGGACTTGTTGACTTTGTTCAACAGGTTTTACAATTGCGGAACGAGGATGAAGAAAAGCAGAATGCCATAGCGGATTCCATTGATTATATTAAAAAAACTGGAACTGTTGTATTAGGAGATATTTGTAATACAACCGATAGTATTTATGCCAAAAAGCAAAGCACTGTTCATTTCGTAAATTTTATTGAGTTGAGTGGGTTTATGGATGATTTTGCGGAACAACGTCTTGCGCCAATGCTTGGCGTTCAAAAACAATTTGAAGAAAATGGATTCACTGCCACCCTAGTTCCGCATGCGCCGTATTCGGTTTCTGAAACATTGTTTCGCCGAATCAGTGAAATCAGTTTGGGGAAATTAATTTCAATTCATAATCAGGAATGCGAAGCGGAAAATATTTTTTTTGAAACCGGGGAAGGTCAAATGAATCAATTGTATAAAAACCTGGGAATAAATATTTCTTTATTCAAACCTTCCGGCAAAACTTCTTTGCAAACCTGGTTACCTTATTTCCCTAACCATAAAATCATTTCGGTTCATAATACCTTTATCAGTCATTCAGATTTGTTAGCATCAAAGCATTTATCGTTTTGTATTTGCATGAATGCGAACCTGTATATAGAAAATAAATTACCGCCACTTCAAATGTTATATGATCACTCAGCACATATCGTTTTAGGTACAGACAGTCTGGCAAGTAACGACTCCGTAAATTTGTATGAGGAAATCAAAACCATAAGAAAATATTTTCCATTTATTGCTATGGAAACTATTTTGAAATGGGCAACATCTAATGGAGCTGAAACTTTGCAGGTTCAGGAAGTTTATGGAAGTTTTACAAAAGGATTACGACCTGGTGTAGTGCAAATATATAATGACACCTCCCGCATAATCTTATGATCAGGATAACACCTCCTGTAGTATCGGTAGTGTTTTCATAACTCCGAAATCAGCAATGTGTAAACTGTAATATTCTAAATAACGGTATAATAATTCTCTTCTCTTTGAACTGTTAAGTTTCAGTTCTTCCAATTCTGAGGGTTGCATCACACGCAAAAAATCGGCTGTTATCAAAGCATCTTCACCTGTAATAAAATGCGGGTGTGCAGGTTGTTCATTTGTAAAACATCCTTCCACAAGGTCTATAAAAATTGTATCCGTAACAGAAACCGGCGGTTCAATTCTGAATCCATAAAAATAGCATAAATGTAAAATGAAATAGACCGGCATATTAGCGGCAACAACATCCGTTGAAGCATCCAGCTTTTTAAAAGCATCTTCACAAAAATAAAAAAGGTCTGGATTATTTTCCGGCTGCTTTAATGTTTTATGCAATAATTCAATCATAAACAATCCAATGCTGTGCCTGATAACATGGATAAACAGATTTTGGTACAGGATGCTGCGTTCTGCCTCCTTAATACGGTTCATAGCTTTCAGC
>JBKJSZ010000281.1:0-4328 GCA_046593675.1 Ferruginibacter sp. | reverse complement strand
TCCACACGGGTTCCATATTTTTTTTCTCCTTTTAACCTGACAGAAATATTAGCATCACAACGCATACTTCCTTCTTCCATATTTCCATCACATATTCCAATCCAACGTACAATTTTTCTGAGTTCAGTAAGATATTCATAAGCTTCTTCTGCTGATCGTATGTCGGGCTCTGAAACAATTTCCAATAAAGGAACGCCTGATCTGTTTAAATCAATATTAGTAAATGCAGATTCGTTATCATGAATACTCTTACCAGCATCTTCTTCCATATGTATCCGGTTAAGCCGGATTTTTTTTTCTTTGCCGATTTTCACAAAACCCCCAACACAAACGGGCCTGGCTTGCTGTGTAACCTGGTAACCTTTCGGGAGATCAGGATAGGAATAATTTTTTCTTTCGAAATAATTTTCAAGGTTAAAGGAAGTATGTAAAGCAAGGCCTAACGTTATGGCCGAGGAAATTACCTGTTCATTCATCACGGGCAAAGTGCCTGGATGTGCTAAAGAAACCGGGCTAACCTGTGTGTTGGCTGCTGCACCAAAAGAAGTATGGTCAGCACAAAATATTTTACTGTTTGTTGAAAGCTGCGCATGCACTTCCAGACCAACAACAATCTCATATTTTTCTGAAATAGCCAATGTACAAAAATAGGGGAAAGCCTCTTTGAAAAACAAAAAAGGCATTGGAACACCAATGCCTTTTTCTAAAAAAATTATTATTTTTAAAGATTTGTTGTTTTTAGTTTTTTTGGAATTTTTATAATGAATGACATTTCCGTTCCATTTCTTTTTGCTTTTATAGTATATGACGCGGAATCTGCATTTTCCTGTAACCATTCACGTGCTTCATCTGTATTGTTTATTTTTTTACCGGCGATCTCTGTTATTATATCCTCTTTCTTTATACCTGCCTTTTCAGCAGCAGAATTCTCTTCTACATTTATGATCTTAACGCCAGAACCTTCTTCGGTATCCTGAATTTTCAATCCTAATTTTTGGTGGCGTGGGAAAGAAAAATTTTCTCTCCATTCATTTAATTCTTCCGGAGGAAATGGCGGAATCGGGGAATCAGGTGGCGAAGGCGGTTCAGGAATGGTAAATACTTTGCTGCCATTTGGTCCTGAAAAAGTAAATGACATATTGCCTTCTTCTTTTTTCTCCATCAACATTGCACGTACAACTTTATCTTTTTTCCCTCTCTTATAAAATATTTTAACTTCATCTCCGGCTTTCCTTTTCACAATGGCGTCGTATAAATCCTGTGAATTATTCAACTTTGTATCTTCAACTTTTGTAATGATATCATTAATTTGTAAACCTGCTTTTTCTGCAGGACTTCCTTTGGTGATTTCTTTTATACGAACACCTTCTTCCGCTTTTTCGGTTACAACTCCCAGATAAGTCCTGGATTTACCCATTCTATTTCCTCGTTTAGATAGGGAAGGATCCATACTGAAACCAAATGCTGTAGGTGGTAAACCCTGAATGTCTAAGTCATCACTAATAATTATTTGTCTGTTATTAATCACAATACCGTCTTCATTAAATTCCATCATCGGTTTTCCATTGATTGTGATTTTATCTCCGCTGAACTCAATGGTAAGCTTTACATCTTTATCTCCGGATTTTATGATGTTGATTTGTTCGGTAACTTTTTTTTCGCCTTCCTGGGCATTGGCCTTGTAAGACAACAATCCGAAAAACCAGGAAACGAGGGCGAGCATGACAAATTTCATATAAATGTTTTTATGTACGAAATATTTAGTACATCAAATGTAAAAGGAAAAGTTCAATTACGAAACATTTCGCAAATAAAAATTTTCCTTTAACAGATGTATAACATTACAATAATGATTTGACTGTGGCGATTACTTGCTCTAATTGAGAAGCATCTTGTCCGCCGGCAGTAGCCATAGTTTTTTGTCCACCGCCGCCGCCACCAATTATTTTACTAATATGTTCCTTGATGATTTTAGAGGCATCCAGGTTTTTTGCTACAGAAACAGTTTCACTGATTCCGACAGCCACAAAAGGTTTTCCTCCAATATTGCTGCACAATACTATCACATGGTCATGTACATGCGATTTGAGATCTAAACATAATTTTTTTAAAGCGTCCGCGTGCGGCACTTCTATGATCTCACCAATAAAAGATACATTATGGATGATTTCATCTTTTTGTAATAATTCGTTACGAATACCTACTAATTGACGTGCTTCAAGCGATTCAATTCTTTTATTTAATTGATGGTTTTCCTGTAAAATATTTTCTATGGATTTTTTTAGATCTTTTGGATTTTTGAAAAGTTCTTTTAATTCAGCTAACATGGCAGACTCCTGTTCAATAACTAACGCTGCCGAATTGCCGCAAACCGCTTCAATTCTTCTTACGCCTGCAGCAACTGCAACTTCATGTATAATTCTGAACATGCCTAATTCACCGGTAGATCCTACATGGGTTCCGCCACATAGTTCTATTGAATATTCAGGATTCATTATAACAACCCTTACCACATCGCCATATTTTTCTCCAAACAATGCCATCGCTCCTGATGCAACCGCTTCTTCTTTTTTCATGGATTTGATCACAACCGGTATGTTCTGTCGAATTTTTTCATTAACGATCTTTTCTACAGATTTTATTTCTGAATCGGAAACTTTTGAAAAATGAGAAAAATCAAAACGCAGATATTCTTCATTTACTAAACTTCCTTTTTGCGCTACATGATTTCCCAACACAGAACGTAAAGCGGCATGCATCAGATGAGTTACAGAATGATGTACTGTAATATTATTCCTGCGATCTGCATCAACCATTGCCCGCACTTCTCCTGAAAGATCATGTGGAATTGATTCTGCAAAATGAACGATCAGATCATTTTCTTTTTTTGTATCAACAATGTGAATGTTTTCACCATTTACGATCAAAACACCGGAATCACCAACCTGTCCACCACTTTCTGCATAGAAGGGTGTTTGCTCCAATACAATCTGGAATAATTCTTTTCCTTTTCCTTTTACATTTCTATAGCGAAGTATTTTTGTTACGCTCGTTAACGAATCATAACCTACAAAAGTTGACAGTCCTTCATTAACGGTATTCCAATCGCCTGTATCCAGAGCTGTTGCTGCACGGCTTCTTGTTTTTTGTTGTTGCATTTCCATTTCAAATCCTTCTTCATCAATATGAAATTGTTGTTCGGATGCAATCAGCCTTGTCAGATCGATCGGAAAACCAAAAGTGTCGTATAATTCAAATGCGGCTGAACCATTGATGATTTTAAGTGAAGAACTTTCCATGATCTCATCCATTTTTTTCAAACCTTTTTCAAGTGTTCTCAAAAATGATTCTTCTTCTTCTTTAATTACTTTTCCTACAAAATCCTGTTGTTGAATTAATTCCGGAAATACCTCTTCAAATTGTTTTGCAATAACGGGAAGGAGTTGATGTAGTAATGGTTTTTTGTATCCGAGATAAGAATAATAATACCGGACAGCTCTTCTTAAAATTCTTCTGATCACATAACCGGCGCCTGTATTAGAAGGAAGCTGACCATCGGCAATGGTAAAAGATATAGCACGAATATGATCGGCTAATACACGAAAGGCAATGCTAGTTTTATCATCTCCTGCAGTATATTTTTCTCCGGTAATGTTTTCTGTTTCTCGAATAGTTCCACTAAAAACATCTGTATCATAATTACTTTGTTTTTGTTGCAGCACCCGAACGAGTCGTTCAAAACCCATTCCTGTATCAACATGCGTGGCAGGAAGTGGTTCTAGCGTTCCGTCTTTTTTTCTGTTATATTGTATGAATACGTTATTCCATATTTCAATTACCTGTGGATGATCTTTATTCACTAATTCATGTCCGGGAATTATTTTTCTTTCCTCATCGGGCCTGCAATCAACATGTACTTCGCTGCAAGGTCCGCACGGGCCGGTGTCGCCCATTTCCCAAAAATTATCTTTTTTATTTCCAAACACAATTTTGTCTTCGGCCACCAGCTTTTTCCACTCGGCTAATGCAATATTTGACTGGGGAATATTTTCTTTTTTATCACCTTCAAAAACGGTAACATATAATCTGTCTTTTGGAATTTTATATATTTCCGTTAACAATTCCCAACACCATTTAATCGCTTCCACTTTAAAATAATCGCCAAAACTCCAGTTGCCTAGCATTTCAAACATGGTATGATGATAGGTGTCCACACCCACTTCTTCCAGGTCATTATGCTTGCCGCTTACCCGAAGACATTTTTGGGTATCCGCCATTCTTTTTGATGGCGGCATTTTATTTCCAAGAAAATAATCTTTGAATTGATT
>JBKJSZ010000219.1:0-4151 GCA_046593675.1 Ferruginibacter sp. | reverse complement strand
CCTGTAAATCTTCTAAATAAATTTTTTCTCCAATAACTCCTCCGCGATCTGCACTGCATTTGTAGCGGCCCCTTTTCTTAAATTATCACTTACGATCCAGCAATTCAAAGTACGCGGCTGGCTTTCATCTCTGCGGATACGTCCCACAAAAGTTTCGTCCTTATCATGAGCCGTTAGCGGCATCGGGTAAATAAAATTTTCTACATCATCTTTCAAAACAAGCCCCGGTGACTTTCCTAAAATATCTTTGACCTCATTGAGATCGAAATCATTTTCGAATTCAATATTTACACTCTCACTATGTCCGCCAATGGTTGGAATACGAACGCAAGTTGCAGTCAGATTAATGGAATCATCTCCAATGATCTTACGTGTTTCATTCACCATTTTCATTTCTTCTTTGGTATATCCATTCGGCTGAAACACGTCAATATGTGGAATGGCATTCATGTCGATAGGATATTTATAAGCCATTTCTCCGGACAAACCTTTTCGTTCATTCATCAATTGCATCACGGCCTTTACTCCTGTACCGGTAACACTTTGGTAAGTACTAACCACCACTCTTTTTATTTTGTATTTATCATGTAAAGGTTTTAGTACCAATACCATTTGTATGGTGGAACAATTGGGATTGGCAATAATTTTATCTGATGATGCAAGTGTGTCTCCATTTACTTCCGGAACAATTAATTTTTTTCCATTATCCATTCTCCAGGCACTCGAATTATCGATTACTGTAATGCCCGCTTCTGCAAATTTGGGTGCCCATTCCAGAGAGGTGTTTCCTCCTGCAGAAAAAATGGCAACAGCCGGTTTTGCGTCTATGGCGGATTGCATACTAACTATTGAATATTCTTTATCCCGGAAAGTAATTTTCTTTCCAACAGATCTTTCAGAAGCTACCGGAATCAGTTCTGTTACCGGAAAATTTCTTTCCGCTAATACCTGTAGCATTTTTGTTCCAACAAGCCCTGTAGCTCCAACAACTGCAACTTTCATATATATTAAAAGATAAGGTTCAAAAATAACCGAATTATCAATCCACATCTCAATAGGAAAAATTAAAATGGTATCTTTAAAAACATGCTTTTTTTATGATAAAATCTTTACTAAGTTTATTTTTGCTTTTTTGTATTAGCACGCTCAGTTTTTCTCAGTTGAATGATAATTTCACTGATGGTGACTTTTCTGCAAATCCGGTGTGGACGGGCAATACAGCGGATTGGATAGTGAATCCTGCATTTCAATTGCAAAGCAATAATACCACCCTGAACAGTGCTTTTTATCTGAGTACGCCCAACACGCTGGCTACTACAGCTCAATGGGATTTTTATGCACAACTCACCTTTAATCCTTCGGGAGCCAACTATGTAGATGTTTATTTAACTGCATCTGCAGCAGATATTTCTCAATCTTCTAACTCAGGATATTTTGTTAGGCTGGGAAATACGGATGATGAGATCAGCTTATATAGAAAAGATGCCACTGGCGTTTCGGTGAAGATCATTGATGGTGTAAATTCTGTTCTCAATACCTCCAATAATACTTTGAGGGTTCGTGTCGTTAGAACGGCTGCCAATCTTTGGATATTATCCCGCGATTTAACAGGAACAGGAAATTCTTACATCAGCGAAGGTTCTGTAACGGATGCAACTTATACCAACTCTTCCTTTTTTGGAATTTTGGTTCGTCAGAGTACCGCATCATTTTTTCAACGCCATTTTTTCGATAATATTTCTGTTCAGACCTATGTACCGGATGTGGTTCCACCCACCATCGTTTCCGCAACCGCTATTGATGCTAATACGTTGGATGTACTATTTAATGAATCAATTGATCCGTTAACTGGACAGACATTGACAAATTATTTGGTAAGTGGTGGAATAGGGTTTCCATTAACCGCTGTTATAAATTCAACCAATCCATCCCTGGTAAGATTAACTTTTGCCAATCCTTTTCCTAACAGAACAACACTAACGGTAACTATTAATGTCGTAAATGATATTTCAGGAAATACTTTAAATAATGGAACGGCAACATTTGCCTTTTTCACTCCCGTTGCTTATGACGTGGTGATAGATGAAATTATGGCGGATCCTACGCCACAGGTAGGATTGCCGAACTCGGAATGGATTGAATTAAAAAACACGTCTGCTTTCGATATAAATTTAGCAGGATGGCGAGTTGGAAAAACGTCCGGTGAAAGCGGACCAATGGCTTCTTATACTTTACGTCCGGATAGTTTTGTGATCATTACTACCAGTAGTGCCGTTGCAGCACTTTCTGCATTTGGAAATGTACTTTCTGTAACCAGCTTTCCAACGTTAAGTAATGACGGAGACCTGTTATATTTAAAATCACCAACCGGCACAATCATACATGTTGTGGAATATTCATCGACCTGGTATAAAAATGAATTAAAAAAAGACGGAGGCTGGACGTTAGAAATGATTGATACGCGAAACCCTTGCGCAGGGTTTTCAAACTGGGCAGCGAGTACGGATAATTCCGGCGGAACTCCCGGTAGGAAAAACTCAATTGATGGAGTAAACCCAGACGCTACTGCGCCACAATTGGTACGTGCTTATGCAACTGACAGTGTAACGGTGGTACTGGTTTTCAACGAACCATTATCTGCAGCATCGGCATCCGGTGCAACGTACACCGTCAGCGATGGGATTGGTAATCCAACTTCGGCAACGGCGGTCTCGCCATTATTTACACATGTTACCTTAACATTGGCAACCGCATTGGTAAGGAATAGAATTTATACAGTTACCGCAACTGGTATTTCAGATTGTACCGGGAATATTTTATCAAATGGAAATGCAAGAGTTGGTTTGTATGAAAGTTTAGATAGTCTGGATATTGTGATCAATGAAATATTGTTTAATCCGGTTCCGTCAAGTGTGGATTATGTAGAATTATACAACAGAAGTAATAAAATTATCTCTTTAAGAAATGCATACCTCGCTAATTATTCTACAACAGGAACTATTGCAAGTATTACACAAATAAGCACGGAAGATTATTTATTATTTCCGGGAGATTTTGTGGTGGTAACAACAGATATACAGGCAGTATTGTCGCAGTTCGTGGCATTAAATCCATCCGCATTTATCCAGGTTAACTCCATGCCTTCCTATTCGGATGCATCGGGAACAGTGATCGTTTTAAATCAACAGGGAAATATAGTAGACCTGGTATCTTATGATGAAAAATGGCATTTTAGTTTGATAAGTAATCGTGAAGGTGTAGCCTTGGAAAGAATAGATTACAATGGTCCATCTAATAATCAGTCTAATTGGCACAGTGCAGCTTCCAGCGTTAATTACGGCACACCAACGTATAAAAATTCACAGTATCGTTCCAATGAAACGGTTTTGGGAACTGTAAAAATTTCACCCGATGTATTCAGTCCTGATAATGATGGATTCGATGACTTTCTTACCATAGATTATGCATTTTCAACACCGGGATATGTTGCAAACATTACCATTTTTGATGCAGTAGGAAGGCCGGTTCGTTATTTACAGCGAAATGCTTTAAATGGAATACGCGGCACATACCGTTGGGATGGGTTGGGAGAAAAAGGAGAAAGGCTTGCTGTTGGATTATATATAATTTATACAGAAGTATTTAACCTCGATGGAAAAACGAAAAAATTTAAAAACGTAGTAACACTCGCAAGAAAACGTTCTTAGAAAAAATATTTCTTATTAAAAAACGCCTTTTTTTAAAACGCCTTTTTTAATTTCTTAAGAACCAATTTTCTCTATATCATCAAAAGCATCGGGTAGTTTTTGCAAGTAATTTTTCACAATGAAATAACTGGCAATCGCAAATCCCAAACCGACTAATGCAATGCTGAAAAGATTGTCTATTGTAAAAATCATCAGTCCTACAATAACGCCAAATATTTCCAGTACAAACCATAAAGTGATTACAATAAATTTCCATTTACCTGCAGGCAAACCTTTTTGTAAAGCAATTCTGCCGATCTCTTTTGAGATGAATATGAGTGCGATGATTTCAATCATTATACAAGATCAATATCAAAGTTTACCAATTGTACAAATTCTGCTAAACGATCATCAATATCCTGTTTGGTAATTTCTTTTAAACGCTCCGGCCCAAATTTTTCAACA
>JBKJSZ010000184.1:0-3461 GCA_046593675.1 Ferruginibacter sp. | reverse complement strand
ATTGTTTTGTAATGTTAAACCCAATGCAGTTATTGAAGCGATGGATGCAGGAACGATCTATGAAGTACCGCTTAAAATGCTGCAGGAAGGTTTGGATATCATAGTGCTGAAAAAATTACAGATCAATGGTTATGCAGCTCCGGAACTGAGTAAATGGAAAGGATTTTTAGATAAATTAAATTATCCTAAAAGTCGTGTAACCATAGGATTGATCGGAAAATATATTGAACTGCAGGATGCTTATAAATCAATTTTGGAAGCATTCATTCATGCAGGTGCTATGAACCAGGTGAAAGTACAAATTGTTAATGTGCACAGTGAATTTGTTACAGAAGCAAATGTTTCTGAAAAGTTTAAAGATCTCGATGGTTTATTGGTAGCTCCCGGATTTGGATCGCGGGGTGTGGAAGGAAAAATTACAGCGGTGAAATATGCACGCGAAAATAATTTACCCTTTTTTGGAATATGTTTGGGTATGCAAATGGCCGTTATAGAATATGCAAGAAATGTATTGGATCTGAATGGCGCCAATTCAACCGAAATGGATCCGGCATCACCACATCCGGTGATTGCATTAATGGAAGAACAAAAAAAGATAAAAAAGAAAGGTGGCACTATGCGTTTAGGAGCTTATCCATGTACGTTAGAAACAGGTTCATTGGCGCATAAAATTTATGGTACAGATTCTATCAGTGAAAGGCATCGTCATCGCTGGGAATTCAATAATAATTATTTATCTCAGTTTCAGAATGCAGGTTTATACCCCAGCGGAAAAAATCCGGGAAGCGGGCTGGTTGAAATTGTAGAACTTAAAAATCATCCATTTTTTATTGGTGTTCAATATCATCCGGAATTAAAAAGCACTGTAGAAAATCCACATCCCATTTTTGTACATTTTGTACAGGCGGCCAAGTGGTTTGGTGAAGCACGTTCAGAAACCAAAGCCATATTAGAAAAGCAATCTGCCTGATGACAAAATTGTTATTCATAATTACCTTTGCAGCATGCAAAAACTGAGCATGGATGCGCTGAACCGCAAAACGGTTGAGCAATTTAAAAGAGCTGAAAAAACTCCGGTAATTATTGTGTTGGAAAATGTTAGAAGTGCGCATAATGTAGGAAGCGTTTTTCGTACAGCAGATGCATTTTTATTAGAAGCTGTTTATATAATCGGTTACACAGCGGTTCCTCCTCATAAAGAAATTAAAAAGACTGCGTTGGGTGCAGAAGAATCAGTTTGCTGGAAATATTTTAAAACCACTGCGGAAGCCATTGAAGATCTTCAACAAAACGGGTTTGTGGTTTATGCTGTAGAACAGGTAACCAATAGTATTTCATTAGAAGCTACGGAATTTAATGCAGAAGAAAAAATAGCGGTGATTTTTGGTAATGAAGTGACGGGTGTTGAAGAATTAACGCTTCCGCTTTGCCGCGCTTGTATTGAAATTCCTCAATTGGGAATGAAACATTCACTGAATATATCTGTAGCCGCCGGTGTAGTGTTATGGGAAATCATCAGAACGCGTATGTTTAAAAATGCGAATACTATATGAGTAGCATAAAAAATTATTTGTCGCTCGTTAAATTTTCTCATACCATTTTCGCAATGCCTTTCGCCTTGATCGGCTTTTTTTTAGGATGTCTTACTATAGAAATCAACCATAAAGAATTGTTGATAAAATTTGTATTGGTGATAGCTTGTATGGTATTTGCCCGAAGTGCAGCCATGGCATTTAATAGATACCTCGACAGGCACATTGATGCTAAGAATCCAAGAACGGCGGCCCGTGAAATTCCCGCAGGAATTATTTCGGAAAAAAATGCATTCTTGTTTACCATGATTAATTGTGTTCTATTTATAACGGCCACTTATTTCATTAATAAGGTTTGTTTTATGTTGAGTCCTGTCGCATTATTTGTTGTATTGTTTTACAGTTACACCAAAAGATTTACATCCCTTTGTCATTTAGTGCTGGGTATTGGTTTGAGTCTTGCACCCATCGGAGCTTATCTTGCCGTTACAGGTGTTTTTTCTTTTCTGCCAATCATTTTTTCCTTTGCTGTAATGTTCTGGGTTAGTGGATTTGATATAATTTATGCCTTGCAGGATGAAGAATTTGATCGTTCACATCAATTGAATTCATTACCGGTTTATTTCGGTAAAAAGAAGGCTTTAAAATTATCTGAATGGATTCATATATTTTCAGCAGCTTGTATAATTGGCGCAGGAATTATGGCCGATTTTGGCTGGTTATATTGGATAGGTGTTGTATTTTTTGCAGGTATGCTTTTTTATCAGCATTCCATTGTAAAGGCGGATGATCTTCGTCGGGTTAATATTGCTTTTATGACCGCTAATGGAATGGCATCCGTTGTGTTTGCAGCTTTTGTTTTGTTAGATTTATATATTCATCATTAATGCCAAGAATTATTTCTATCGATTACGGAAAAAAACGTACCGGCATTGCTGTAACAGACCCTTTGCAGATTATTGCAACCGGTTTAATAACCATTGACTCAGAAAACATGATCAACTTCCTGAAAAATTATTTGCTTTCAGAAGATGTGGAAGAAATTATAGTAGGTCTACCTTTAAATTGGGATGAATCAGAAACACATGGAACAAAACCTGCCATAAAAGCCATTGAAAGAATAAAAAAAACTTTCCCTCAAATGAAAGTTACGGAAGTAGATGAACGATACACCTCTAAGATGGCCAAAAATGCTATGATAGATATGGGCATGAAGAAAAAAGACAGGCAGAATAAAAAAAATGTGGATGTTATAGCAGCAACAATTCTACTTCAGGAATACCTGCAAAGTAAAAGCTAGTATATTTGCAGTTGATATGATACTTCCAATTGTTGCATATGGTTCTCCTGTGTTGAGAAAAGTTTGTGAGGATATTTCTCCTGATTATCCCGGATTAAAAGAATTGCTGGACGATATGTGGGAAACCATGTATAACAGCAATGGTGTGGGTTTAGCGGCACCTCAGATCAATAAAGCCATACGATTATTTGTTATTGACAGCGAACAAATATTTACCAACATGGACGAAGATGAATTAGGTACTTATCCTGATGAACCGGGTTTCAAGGCAGTATTTATTAATGCGCATATTGTATCGCTTGACGGCAAACCATGGAGTTATAATGAAGGCTGTCTGAGTATTCCCAAAATAAGAGAAGATATCAGCAGGGCAGAAAGCGTTAACATCAGTTATGTTGATGAAAATTTCCTTCCCATGAACAAAACTTTTAATGGAATAACAGCCCGAGTTATCTTGCATGAATATGACCATATAGATGGAAAATTATTCATTGATCATATTAAACCATTAAAGCGAACTTTACTCAAACGAAAATTAGAAGATATTTCAAAAGGCAAAGTGAATGTAGATTACCGAATGCTATTTCCTAAATAATAATTCTACAATTACATTGTGAAATGGCAATACA
>JBKJSZ010000146.1:0-3739 GCA_046593675.1 Ferruginibacter sp. | reverse complement strand
GTTTGATAAAACTGCTGAAGCAACCGTTTTGAAAATGAGTGGTGTTCAAAAATTCCGATCCCTATATTAGCTTTAATTAATTTTTCTATAAAGTAACTTATCACAATTACCTTTTCTTTTTGAATTTTTAAACCAGGGTTTTCAATCCAGGTCAATTCTGTATTTGAAAAATTATATGCGGGAAGCAGTTGATCAAGAATTTGCCTGTGTAATTTTTTGTTCTTTATTTCCTGTTCCACATTATTCTGAAAACAAATAGAACTGTCTGAAATACGATATTTAACTAAAGGTTCAGGAACATTTGCAAACGTATATTCTTTCATTAGTCGAATCCATAATTCATAGTCTTCAACATGTTTCCAATCTGTGTTATAATAGAAAAGCTTGTCATCAATGACTTTTCTTTTAAAAAAAATTGATGGATGTACCATTGGATTTCCAAAAAGCATGGCAACTTTTATATCATCATTTGTATGAGGATATTTTACCATTTTATTTCTACTTCCAATATGAATAATATAGGAACCGATTATATCTGCGCCTGTTCGTTTTATATATTGCAATTGAATGGCGAGCCTATCTGTACGGGAAATATCATCGGCATCCATCCTGGCAATAAACTCACCTTTTGCTAAGGTTAATCCATAATTTAATGCAGCAATCAGGCCCATATTTTTTTCATGATTAACTTTTATAATTCTTTCATCATTGAACTTTTCAATGACTGATTTTGTATCGTCTGTACTTCCATCATTAATGATAATTAATTCAAAAAAACTATAAGACTGACAAATAATGGAGTCGATGGCTTCCTTCAGATATTTTTCTGCATTATATACCGGTAGTATTATGGAGATCAGTGATGGGCTCATTTGAATTTATCCGCCGGAAGGTTTGACCAGAGTGTATAGCTTTCACCTTCTTCGCACACTGATCCATATTTTTCATTTTTTTCTGTAATTTTTTGAAGACCTTTTATTTTTGATAAAGCTTTTCTTACTCTTTCATCATTCAGTTCAACGGGTTCGGTTTCTGTTTCAAAATGATAATGAAGATGAAATACAACAACACCATCCGGCTTCAAAACTCTTTCAATTTCATTTGACGTTTTTTCAAAATCATCTACATGATCTAATGCATTTACAGAAATGATAGCATCAAAAAAATTATTTTCTACCGGAATTGATTCAGCTTTACACTGAATGAATTTTGTATTTCCATAATAGTGTAATGGAAAACCAATATCTAAGTACCGTGATAAAAGCGGTTCTACACAATATAGTTCTGCATTTTGAAAACAAGTTGCACTAGGCATTGGGCCAGAGCCAATATCCAATAATTTTTTCCCGGAAAAAATATCTTTTGACAACTGAAGGTCAAGTAAGTATTTTTTTTCCTGGGGCATTTTATGCCATGTTAAGATAGATGCGGTTTTAATATTTTCTGCTTTCATTTTTTGGTTGTCATCAGGGAAAGATGTTCCGTAACTTTCTTTCAGATCACCATTAAACCATTTTTTATAATTTTCAATTTCTCCAGCCCAAAAGTTTAATTCAGCTATATATTTTTTTTCAGATTCTGTAGCGAATTTCCTTTGAATTTTTGAGGTAAGTTTTCTGATTATTTTCATTAGAGTCTTATCCAGTTTTCAGGTATCAAATGCAAGGAGTCAATATTTTTTTCTCCGCGAAACCACTGTTTAGGAGCGATGACTATTTTATCTTGAAAATTATTAAGCCATGCAGCCCACCAGCTAAAAGTACTGTTTGCAATAATATTATGTTTACAATGTTGCATTAAACGAAGATCTTCATAATCATGTTTGGCATCATTGATATCTACAAAAATAAAGTTATGATCTGAGTTTAAATTTTCTTTAGCCCATAGAATATCGTCGGAGAAAACATAAAACACAGGGTTCTCTATTTTTTCCGATATAAAATGTAAGGCTGAATCATAATAATCTAAAGAACAAGTTCCCAAAACATTATTGAACTCTGTCACAGACACATAATTCCCTCTTCGTATGTGCAGACTCACTGCGTTACATGTATTGATGTCATCAAGCAATCGTTGATTATCGATCGAAGCCGGAATATTTATATTTAATTCATTTTCTATGATGTGTTTGTTTTCTATAAAATAATTTTCTGATTGCCAATATCCCGATAAAAAAACAGGCGCTTTTATGTGAAGATAATCTGGGTTGAATGCAATATTTTTTTCTATAATTTTTACTTGCCCAAGATTCATTGTCTTCCGTAAAACTTTATTAATGAAGTGGTCATGCTTTTGCAACAAAACATCAATTTCAGATTGATTTGCAATGGTGGCTTTGATGTTGAACGGCGATAGACTGTATTCATGCCATTCATAATTTTCATACGTACTTAGATCCAGTTTCAGATCACATTTATTTTTTAAAGCAATACTTCTTCCAAATGAATATTGGAACATTTGATTACCTAATCCACCCATCAATTGTACAATAACCATTTAATATTTATATAAACAACTGCTGATAGTTTCGAGATCAGATTCCGTTAATTCAGGATAATTGCCACAATAAAAGCTGTTATCGTGAAGGAAGTCGGCTCCTGGCAAATCATATATTTCTTTTACATACTTTTTATAAAATGGCTGGCGCTGGATGTTGCCAGCAATCATGGGACGAATTTCAATTCCTGCGCCACTGAATCTTGATAAGTAATGATCTTTTAATTCAGGTGTTTTACAAACGATAGGAAATGCAAAAGTAGATAAGCATGTAATATGATCATGTTTGAGTAACATGATATCTTCATTATTCTTCATTATTTTTTCAAGCTGTAAATAATTTTCTTCTCTACGTTTGATATTCTGATCAAGAAACTGCATCTGGTATTGGCCAAGGAAACCGGTAATTTCTGTGGGACGAAAATTAAATCCCAGATCATAAAATGAATATTTTGCTTCAAACTCTGACGTAATATTATATTTTTTTCTCCATTTTATTTGCTGGATGGCTGTTAAGTTTCTGTCCCAACCATTTGCACGAACGATTCGAAGCATTTCTGCATAATCATCATCATCAGTACAAACCATTCCACCTTCTATCGTGCTCATGTGGTGTGCAACAAAAAAAGAAAAACTTGCCGCTATGCCGAAGTTACCTGCTTTGCCATCTTTGGTTTCTGTACCAAGTGATTCGCAATTATCTTCAATTAAAATAATATTTTTTGATTCGCATATCTTTTTAATTTTCTGAATATCTCCCGTAAAGCCTAACACATTTGTAATAAAGAAAGCTTTGAGGGAAGTTTGTTTAAGCGTATTTTCAAGATTGGCCGAAGTGACATTCAGGCATTCCGGATCACAATCAATGGCAACCGGAATTAATCCCATCTGTATGATAGGCATTGTATTGGTACTCCACGTAAGTGCGGAAAAACCTACTTTATCATTGTCAGATAACAAACCCAGATTTTTTAAAGCCTGCAACATTGCAAGATTAGCACTGCCACCACTATTAAATAGAATGGCATTTTTTCTGCCCTGGTAAGCAGCAAATTTTTTCTCGAAAGCTGCACATTCTTTATCCATACTCAGCCTGTCTGCCTGCAGAATAAATTCAGAAAGTGCAATTTTTGTTTCATGCTCATTTATAAAAGCATTTTTCATTAATGGAATCATCAGCTCTTGTTTTCTTTTTTATATATTTCGATCATTTGAATAATTCCGTTTCTCAATGAGATCTTCG
>JBKJSZ010000081.1:0-3625 GCA_046593675.1 Ferruginibacter sp. | reverse complement strand
CGCACATCATCTCAAACGGTTACTTTCCCTGATCAGTTTTTCATCTTTTCTGATTCCTCTTCCGGCAGCAAATAAGAAAAATAAAATTCCTGCCTGTAGCACAGATGTTAGTGCATAGGTTCCATCAGCGAGTTGATTGATGAATTTTATATATAGAAAAATAAGACCTGCCTCCAGAATAATTCCCAGCATACATAAACGGAATTGTAGCTTTCTGTTAGAATATAAAAAAATATTCAGCAAGGCGATCACACCAATGGCTATGGTGAGCATCATAATAGGAATAGTAGTGGTTCCTTCAACCCTTACATTTTTTAATGCAGTATCCATTCCGGTATACATAGGAAGTTTCAAACTTGCAAATGCGCATAGCGCTGCCAGGAATAACCAGATAGATTGTATTCTTTGTAACATAATTTTATTTTATAGTTCAGGATAAAGCGGAAATTGTTGCATTAAATTATTTACGTCCGCACAAACTGCGTCAATCACAACGGCATCATCCATATTCATTAATACCTTATCAATGAAATCAACAATGGTGCTCATATCTTTTTCTTTCATTCCTCTTGTGGTTACGGCCGGAACACCCACTCTGATCCCGCTGGTAACAAACGGGCTTTTATCATCAAACGGCACCGCATTTTTGTTTAATGTGATGTGGGCTTTATCTAAAGTTTCCTGTGCTTTTTTTCCGGTGATGTTTTTATTACGAAGGTCTATCAGCATTAAATGATTGTCTGTTCCCCCGCTGATGATCTCATATCTTTTATCAATGAACGCCTTCGCCATAGCCTGGGCGTTGCTTTGTACCTGTTTTGCATATACAGTAAAATCATCAGACAATAATTCACCGAAGGCCACGGCTTTAGCTGCAATTACATGTTCCAACGGTCCGCCCTGCGTTCCCGGAAAAACTCCCATATCAATCAGGTGACTCATCATTCTTACATTTCCTTTCGGATCTTTTTGTCCGAACGGATTTTCAAAATCATTCTTCATCAGAATAATTCCACCGCGTGGGCCACGTAATGTTTTATGTGTGGTACTGGTTACAAAATGACAATGATCAAAAGGTGATGATAATAATCCTTTGGCAATTAGCCCTGCAGGATGCGCCATATCACACAATACAAATGCATGGATCTCATCCGCTACTTTTCTGATGCGGGCATAATCAATATCACGACTGTAAGCAGAAGCGCCGCAGATGATCAGTTTTGGATTATGAGTACGTGCCTGTTGTTCCAGCATGTCATAATCTATCAAACCTGTTTCTTTTTGTACGCCATAAAAAAATGGTTTATAAATCTTTCCGGAAAAATTTACCGGTGAACCATGTGTAAGATGTCCGCCCATACTCAGGTCTAGTCCTAATATCGCATCTCCCGGTTTCAGTATCGCCATCATTAGAGCGGCATTTGCCTGTGCTCCGCTGTGCGGCTGAACGTTTGCATAAGCACAATTAAAAACCTGTTTGATGCGGTCGATCGCAAGTTGTTCTACCTGATCTACAATTTCACATCCGCCATAATATCTTTTATTTGGATAACCTTCTGCATATTTATTAGTAAGCACCGTTCCCATCGCCTGCATCACTTCCAGGCTTGTAAAATTTTCACTGGCAATCAGTTCAATTCCGCTTCTTTGCCTTTTTAACTCCAGTTTTATCAGATCAAAAACCGCATTGTCTTTTTGCATCTTTCACATTTAAGCAACAAATATAAGCACGGCTTGTGAGCCTTTAATAAGGATTCGGTGGTTTAATAAATCTTAATGTACATCCGCGGAAAATCCGTTTAGGTAAAAATTTATTACTTTCACCGCCCGATTGAAGTTCCGCGATGTTATAATCCATCCGGTTCTTAAAACAGATATAATGAAGGCAATCATTCCAGTTGCAGGCGCAGGAACAAAACTAAGGCCGCATACCTATACACAACCTAAAGCACTCATTCCGCTGGCCGGCAAAACTATCCTCAGCATTATTGTTGATCAGCTTACCGAAGCGGGAATCCGGGAATTCATTTTTATCATAGGCTATTTAGGAGATAAAATACAGGATTATGTTACCCACCAATATCCTGATCTCACCTGCCATTTTATTACACAGGGAGAACGTCATGGAACAGGACATGCCATTAATCTTACCAAAGAAATTGTGGGTGATGATGAAGTATTGATCATTTTAGGCGATACCATTGCTGAATATGATGTAAAGGCGGTTCTCGAAACTAATCATTCGATGCTGGGTGTAAAAAAGGTAGACGATCCAAGAAATTTTGGAGTAGCGGAAATAGATGAATCAGGTTATATTACACGGGTAGTGGAAAAACCTGCCATACCAAAGAGTAATATGGCGCTGGTTGGCGTATATAAAATAAAAGAAACTGGTTTCCTTTTTACGTGTCTGGAAAAGATCATCGAAAACGATATTAAAAAGTACGATGAATTTAGTTTGACAGATGCTTTGGAATGTATGATTACGCAAGGCGCAAAGTTTGAATCTTTTAAAGTGACACATTGGTTTGATTGCGGTAAGAAAGAATCTTTGCTTGAATCAAATGCGATACTGCTGAAAAAATTCGCAGATAAGCCACCAAATATTAATGCTTTCCAGAATACAATCATCATTCCGCCGGTGAGTATCGGAACAGGATGTATCATTAAAAATTCTATCATAGGACCAAATGTGGCAATAGGTGAACATACTATTATAGGCAATGCATTAATAAAAGATTCTATTATTGGTTCCTATTCTAATCTATCCGAAATTGTATTAAACAATTCTCTCATAGGCAGTGATGCCGAAGTAAAAGGGGTGAGCAGAAATTTGAATATTGGCGACAATACCGCCATTGATCTGGGAGGCAGCAAGTAATTATTATGTTTAGAGGAAGCCGCATTACCAATTTATTTCATATTGAATTGCCCATCATTCAGGCCGGAATGATCTGGGCAAGCGGATGGCGGCTCGCAAGTGCGGTTAGTAACGCAGGAGGTTTGGGTATCATTGGAAGCGGAAGTATGTATCCGCACATTTTAAAAGAACATATCAGAAAATGTATAGCAGCAACTGACAAACCTTTTGGGGTAAATGTTCCTTTATTATATCCTGATATTGAAGATCATATTCAGACAATCATTGCTGAAAAAGTTCCCATAGTTTTTACATCAGCAGGAAATCCTGCAACATACACGTCACGTTTGAAAGAACATGGAATTATTGTAGTGCATGTTGTAAGCAGCAGCAGGTTTGCTTTAAAGGCACAACAATGCGGATGTGATGCGGTAGTTGCAGAAGGTTTTGAAGCCGGTGGACATAATGGCCGTGAAGAAACGACAACCATGGTGTTAATACCATCGGTGGTAAACAACGTGGATATACCTGTTATTGCCGCAGGCGGAATTGCAACAGGGAAACAAATGCTTGCAGCTATGATCCTTGGCGCAGATGGCGTTCAGATCGGTAGCCGGTTTATTGCCAGCGAAGAAGCTTCCAGCCATATCAATTTTAAAAATGCGGTGTTGTCTGCTAAAGAAGGAGACACGGTTCTTACTTTAAAACAACTTACACCTGTTAGGTTGATCAAGAATGCTTTTTATCAGAAAGTATGGGAAGCGG
>JBKJSZ010000378.1:0-4800 GCA_046593675.1 Ferruginibacter sp. | reverse complement strand
GATAAAACAAAAGATTATGTAATTCTTCGTGAGTTGCGTACCATTCCTGGTGATAGATTCAGCAGGGCAGATATTATCCGTACACAAAGAGAATTATCACAATTAGGATTTTTAAACCCGGAGAAAATTTCCCCGAATGTGGTTCCTAATGCTGATAACGGAACGGTGGATATCAACTGGCAGGTGGAAGAAAAGTCTGCAGATCAATTGGAATTATCAGCAGGCTTCGGAGGTGGAATCGGATTAACAGGAACGTTAGGTGTTACCTTCAACAACTTTTCTATAAAAAATATTTTTAAGAAAACTAGTTGGGATCCATTGCCGGGTGGAGATGGTCAAAAATTAAGTGCCCGTTTACAATCTAACGGAAGAGCCTATCGTGCTTATAACTTTTCTTTCACCGAACCCTGGTTAGGAGGAAAGAAAAGAAATTCATTTTCCTTGAATTATTTCAACACTAAATTTTCAAATGCCTTTAATGCACAAGGTCAAGCTTGTAGACAGTGTTCGGATACCTCATTTGTAAAAACAACTGGTTTTGGAATTTCCTTAGGAAAGCAATTAAAATGGCCTGATGACTTTTTTAATTTGATCTATACTTTAAATTTCCAGCAATATAAACTGAAAAATTACAATGGTATTTTTGATAAGATCAACAATGGTACATCCACCAATATCAGTTTAAAAATTACATTGCTTAGAAACTCAGCCGGACCTAATCCGATCTTTCCAACAAGTGGATCTAATTTTATGATGAGTGGACAATTTACTTTGCCCTATTCATTATTGGGAATAGCATCTCAAACACAAACCAACAAATATAAATTACCGGAGTTTCACAAATGGCGCATGAATGCAGAGTGGTTTGTGCCTATAGGAAAAGCAAAAGGAGCAGAAAAAAACAAACAATTTATTTTAAGAGCGGCGGCTAAATATGGTTTTATCGGGCGGTATAGCAGTAAACTGGAAATTTCTCCGTTTGAAAGATTCCAGGTAGGTGATGCCGGTTTAAGTAATACGCAGGCATTGCTGGGTTATGATATTATTGCGCATCGTGGTTATCCGGTTTACAGCAGTTCAAACCCGAAAGTGAATCCGGACGGAATTTCCCCAAGAGAATTTTTTACCATTTTTAATAAATACACTGTTGAAATTCGTTATCCGTTCAGTACTTCTGCAAACAGTACGATTTATGGATTAGGATTTTTTGAGGCAGCTAATGGTTGGTATGATTTTAAAAATTACAATCCATTTAAACTTCGCCGTTCTGCCGGTGTGGGAATGCGTTTCTTTTTACCGATGTTTGGATTATTAGGATTTGATTACGGTATAGGATTCGACAGGTACAATCAGCAGGGAGGATTAAAAGGCGCTGCTAAGTTTACCTTTATGTTAGGCCAGGAACCTGAATAATTAAAATAACCTTTTATGAAAAAAATTCTGTTAGTCGTTGTATTGTTTATTACTGTTGTTAGCGTACATGCGCAACGTTATGCAATCATTGATTCAAAATTTATTCTCGATAAAATTCCGGATTATAAAGATGCACAGAAACGACTGGATCAATTCAGCGATGTGTGGCAACAGGAAATTGATCAGAAACAGGCCGCATTAAATAAAATGTATAAAGAGTATGATGCCGAGCAGGTAATGCTTCCGGATGAGCTCAAAAAGAAAAGAGAAGATGAATTATTTAATAAAGAAAAAGAATTACGTGACCTGCAGAAAAAACGTTTTGGGTTTGAAGGTGATCTTTTTAAGAAACGCCAGGAGTTGATAAAACCTATCCAGGATAAAGTGTACAACGCCATTCAAAAACTCGCCGTAGAGAAACAGTACGATTTCATATTAGATAAAAGTGAGGGAATTACTGTTATATTTGCCGACCCAAAACTGGACAAAAGCGAAGAAGTGCTACGTTACATGGGTGTTAAATAATATGTAATGCTTAAACTATAGGCAGCAAATAATAATCAAAACGATTCTTAATAATCAATTAATAGGTAAACAATAAACAAGCATGAAAAAATTATTTTTGGCAGGAGTGTTGGCAATGGGAATGTTAGGAGCATCGGCTCAAACTAAAATCGGTTATATCAGTACAGATGAATTAATTGGTGATATGCCCGAAGCGGCAAAACTGGATGCAGAATTGAAAGACTTTCAGGCTTCTTTAGCACAACAGGGCCAGGATATGATGCAGGAATTACAACGCAAAGACAGTGTGTTTTCAAAAGATTCCATGAAACTTTCGGCAAGCATGAAAGAGATCAAAAGAAATGAACTGATTGGTTTATACCAGCAGGTTCAAACATGGAACCAACAGGCACAGGAAATTTATCAGCAAAAAGCACAGGAAAAAATTGCACCGCTCCGTAACAAAGCTTTGGAGGCTATCAGAACTGTGGCAAAAGAAAATGCTTACACGTATGTTCTGGATATGAACTCCGTAATTGTAGCACCTCCGGGAGATGATTTGCTTCCTTTGGTTAAAAAGAAATTGGGAATAAAAGAATCAGCAACACCGGTAAAAACTAATCCAGCTACTAAACCGGCTCCTAAAAACTAATTTATAAAATTGTAATATAAAGCCATCTGATTAAGTTCGGATGGCTTTCTTATTTTTATCATATGAACCAATCAATTGGAGTTTTCGACAGTGGATATGGCGGTTTAACTGTTTTGAAAGAATTGGTGAATGTATTGCCTCAAT
This sequence comes from Ferruginibacter sp., assembly GCA_046593675.1. Classification (GTDB taxonomy): domain Bacteria; phylum Bacteroidota; class Bacteroidia; order Chitinophagales; family Chitinophagaceae; genus Ferruginibacter. The sequence continues at coordinate 2,087 of JBKJSZ010000378.1, read as the reverse complement.
ATCATTACAAATATTTAGGTGATAATATGCGGGCGCCTTACGGAACCAGAAGTTTTGAAACGGTATATGCTTACACTTTGGAATGCGTGGAATGGTTTTTTAAAAATGATTGTCCCCTGATTATTTTTGCCTGTAATACCGCATCCGCAAAAGCTTTACGAAGTATTCAGCAAAAAAATTTACAGGCATTTGGCAGGGATAAAAGAGTTCTTGGAGTTATACGGCCCACTTCGGAAGTAATTGGAAATTTCAGTAATTCAAAACATATAGGATTGTTTGCCACCGATGGTACCGTTCAATCAGATTCTTATGCCATTGAAATTGCAAAATTCTTTCCTGAAATAACCTTGTCACAGGAAGCTTGTCCTATGTGGGTACCGTTAATTGAAAACAATGAACATCTACAGGAAGGTGCGGATTATTTTATAAAAAAACATATTCATCAATTATTACAAAAAGACCATCAAATAGATACCATTTTATTAGCTTGTACACATTATCCTCTGTTAAAAGACAAATTGCAACAATTTCTTCCCGATAATATCTGTGTTATTTCACAGGGGAAAATTGTGGCTGACAGTCTGAAAGATTACTTGGAACGTCATATTGAATTTAAAGGAATTTTATCGTCAGAAGGAGGTTGTTCGTTTTTTACAACCGGGGAGATCAATGATTTTAATGAGAAAGCCTCACTGTTTTACGGAAAAAGAGTGGAATCCCGTCACATAGTATTGTAATCAATATTTTCCTTTATTTTTTGAATAACATTTCCTTTTTATTCAGGAATACTATACCTTTGCCGTCCTTTCACATACAGCAAGGATGGTGCTTTGCTGAGATTGTAACCATATTTTGTAAAGGAAAAAATTAAAACAATGCCCGGAAAAAAAAGAACCTACCAACCCCATACGCGTCGCAGAAAATCTGTTCATGGATTTCGCAAACGTATGCAGGATGCTAACGGACGTAAAGTTTTGGCTAGCAGGCGTGCAAAGGGTCGTCATAAACTGACTGTTTCTGATGAACATGGTTCAAAAAAATAATCAGATCTACCGGCAATAGCCGAAGCAGACGTAATTTAGCCCCGAAACTTCGGGGCATTTTATTTTGAGTACATCCGCAAATACATTTTCAAAAGAGGAACGGCTGAAAAGCCGAAAGCTGATTGATATGCTTTTCGAAAAAGGCAAACAATTTTCTGTTTTTCCGCTTAAAGTTTTCTGGATAGATAAAAATACATTTTCACCTTTACAGGCCGGAGTGGGTGTTAGCAGCAGAAATTTTAAAAAAGCAACAGACCGCAACAGGGTTAAAAGAATTCTTCGGGAGACATACCGTGTACAAAAAGCTCCTTTAAAAGCCTTGCTGGATCAACATCAAAAACAGGTTTCCCTTTTTATAGTATATTACGGTAAGGAATTGCCGCAATATGATGTGGTGAATGAAAAAATGCAACTGGTGATTAACCGGCTTATTAAATACCTCAACGAAGAATTGGTTGAAAAAGCTCAATGAAATATTAAGCGCTCCTTTTATACTGCTGATAAAATTGTATCAGTGGATCATATCTCCTTTGCTCGGGCCCAAATGCAGATTTACACCTACCTGTTCGCAATATGCTTTGATCGCATTTAAAAAATATGGTCCGTTGAAAGGATTTTGGTTAGCACTTAGAAGAATTTCACGTTGCCATCCATGGGGCGGACATGGGCATGATCCGGTTCCTTAGAAATTATGAATTATAAATGAAAAATTTTAAATTAAGGATTGAAAATCCCTTAAATCCATGTATTCTTTTTTCATTAAACTGAATACATAAAAACAGTCTCGAATTATATTCAGGACTCAAATAATTCAAAATTTAAAATTCAACATTTATAATAATATTACTTCGCTGCTTTAAATCTTTCCTCCACTTTATCCCAATTCACTACATTCCAGAATGCTGCTAAATAATCGGCACGTTTATTTTGATATTTTAAATAGTAAGCATGTTCCCAAACATCACATCCTAAAATAGGCACACATTTACATTCGGAAACATCCATGTAAGGATTGTCCTGGTTAGGCGTGCTGCATATTACAAG
>JBKJSZ010000366.1:0-5697 GCA_046593675.1 Ferruginibacter sp. | reverse complement strand
GAAAAGATAGAGTGACAGAAATGTTTTAGCAACGATGTTGCCATAACGGGATTTCATGAGAAATACGGTTTGTTTTCATGTATCAGATCAAAATCATGATCAGACAAAATGAAAAACGACTTCTGAAATCCTTTATTGTGAGAAGGAAAAATTATTTTTTATAAAGCATCTCAATATGTTCAATGTCATCTTCCAGGTACACCTCACTGGTTTGTTCAAATCCCAGATCAGAATAAAAACTTTTAAGGTAGAGTTGCGCACCTATTCGAATGGAGGTAACATCAAATTGCTGCAAAGTAAGTTCTATGGCTTTTTCCATAAGTGTTTTTCCGGAACCCATGCGGCGATGATTGATATGGGTGAGCACCCGGCCGATACTTGCTTCAGAAAATGATTTTTCAGGAGGTATAATTCTGGCGTATGCTGCCAGTTCATGTTTCACCCAACCGCATAAATGATAACTGTATTGGTCTTTGTCATCTGCATCCCGGTAAATACAATTCTGTTCCACTACAAATACATCCGATCGCATTTGTAATATTTTATACAATTCTTCTGCTGTTAATAAAGAGAATGGTTTGTATATCCAATTGATCATAAATATTATTTTATTATTTCCATTTTTTTTAAAAAATTTATGAAAGCGGCAATGGAAGATGCCGATTTTTTCGCCATTAAGTTATGATCAGCTCTTGAACCTAAATCATATTTAATATCCATATTTATTTCCCCATCTTACTTTTAAAAATTTTCTGATTTCTTCTTCCCTTGCATTTGCCTTTGGAGAATAAAAAGCTGTTCCATCTATCTTATCAGGCAAAAATTGCTGAATAATAAAATCATTTTCATAATCATGTGCATATTTATAATTTTTGCCATAATCAAGTTCTTTCATCAGCTTAGTGGCAGCATTTCTCAGATGTACCGGAACAGGAAGGTCACCATATTTACGTACGGCATCCTGGGCTTCATTGATAGCTGTATAAGAGGTATTGCTTTTTATGGATGTTGCCAGGTAAATAGCACATTGGCTTAAAATAATTCTGCTTTCGGGGTAACCGATCATATTTACAGCCTGAAATGTATTGGTAGCTAACAGCAATGCGTTGGGGTTGGCATTGCCAATATCTTCACTGGAAAAAATTACCATCCGGCGTGCAATAAATTTCACATCCTCTCCACCATCTATCATTCTTGCCAGCCAGTACACGGCAGCATTCGGATCACTTCCCCGCATACTTTTTATAAAAGCAGAAATTATATCATAATGCTGTTCTCCTTTTTTATCATAGAGTACCACACGTTGCTGTGCAACTTCCATTACTTTTTCATCGTTGATCTCAATGGCTTCATTTCCTTTTTGCAGATGTGTTACCGTTACCTCCAGAATATTCAAAAGTTTTCGGGCATCACCACCGGATAATGCTTTTAGTGCAGCGGTTTCGTTTAGTTTGATGTTGATATTTTTTAAAACATCATCTGTACTGATTGCTTTTTGTAAAAGATTTTCAAGATCATCATTTTCCAACGCTTTCAAAATATATACCTGGCACCTGCTTAACAATGCGCTGTTAACCTCGAATGAAGGATTTTCTGTTGTGGCTCCTATTAAGGTGATGATGCCTTTCTCCACCGCATTTAGTAAGGCATCCTGTTGTCCTTTATTAAAACGATGTATTTCATCTATAAATAAAATAGCACCTTGAACAGTGGAAGCTATTTCAATAATTTCCCTGATATCTTTTACACCTGATGAAATGGCACTTACACTGTAAAACGGAAGCGTAAGCGTATGGGCAATAATATTGGCGATCGTAGTTTTTCCAACACCGGGCGGACCCCATAAAATCATAGAAGGAACTTTTCCGTTTTCGAGGGAAGTACGCAATATACTTCCTTCACCGGTTAGGTGTTGTTGGCCGGTTAGCTCATCCAATGTTACCGGGCGCATGCGTTCAGCTAAAGGAGAAAATGTCATTGGAACAAAGGTACAATTTGCATTTGCGTTATCATTGATTCAGCAAATGATAAACCTCTTCTATGGTTACCGGTTTTTGTTCATCGTTAATATCCAGCACAATTACATATCCATCTGGTCCTCCCGCTTTTTCTACCGCATCGGTTAATTCTTTTTGACTGCTGATTTGCAATTGTCCTGTTTTACTATCCCAGATTTCTTTTGTGGCCAGGCAACCGGCAGTGGGTGTAAAGGGATAATAAGATTTGTTTTTATACCAATTGATATCAATTGCGGTTCCATGAGCAATGATCTCATTTCTTCCAATCATTCCCGCATAAAAAGATTCTGTCATAGCAGCACTGTGTCTTAATGATAATGGAATTAAAGAGGAATACAATTCCATAGTCATGTCTTTACTTATCAATGTGGAATCACTCAAGAAATGTGTGGCCTTTTTTTCAAAAGGCATGGTCATTTGAATATTTTTTGAGGGACCGATAAATGTACTTTTCGAAATGCCATATCCATCCATTCTAAAAATTCCCTGTGGTGTATTTCCTCCGCTAAAATAATAAGGTAGTCCACTGATACTCCTTGCCAATTGTTGTGTGTACCATAAATATCCGGTGGAATCCGTCATAAAATTTCCGGCTGTATCTTTTATGATTACGATGCCCGGATAATTTCTGTTCTTTCTTTGAAATGAAAACATCACCACTTTATGTTGCAGATATTGTTTGTCTGTAAATCCTTTTAATGAATTAATGAAAATTTTCTTTCCTGAAATATGACAGGCTGCTTCTGTAAAAAACGGATCCGGTGTAACAGATCTTTTTTTTGCGAATAATGATTTCAGCCATTTAGCCGTCGCGATGCTGCTGTCATTAATCGAATAATATTCTGCAGCGAGTGCGAAACATTTTGTATCATTTGTTGAAACTAAATAATTCCGGATCTGCTTCTTAAATTCTCCGGGATAATTGGCATATAATAATTCAAGCAAAGCATATTGAAAATCCAATGACCGTTTTTGTATTTGTGCAATCGCTGAATGTATTCTTACATCAATAACGGAGTCGCGTTTTTGTAAAAGTTGTAAAGGCTGAAAAGCCTCTGCCCATTGTTCTTCATGCAAACTATCTAACGGTAAAGCCAGCCTTTTATCTATTACCGATTGCAGATATTTTAATAATTTTTCTCTTTTGGGTTGAGTAGTTTCTTTAAAGATTAATTGTGCATCCGACTGAATGCAAATAAAAAGTAGAAAAACAAAAATCGTTTTACTGAACATTCGTATTTAGAAAAATAGTTATTTTATCGAAAGCATCATCGAATGTGGCGGCTGTCCAGTCATCACCATGACCTAAACCCGGATATAAAGTATAGGATGTTGATATGTTGGCCGATAATAATGACTGGTAAATATTGGCAGATTGCGATGGTGAAACAAGCGGATCATTTGAACCATGAAAAAATATGGTGGGCACTGCGCCTGTTAAATAATTGGAAGCGCTTGATGTGTTGTATATTCCAGGGTTGGATGTTGGTGTTGCGCCAATTACCTGTGCTAAACCATTAGCGAGTGGAATATTATTGGAACTGATATAATTTGCATGCATCGCAGCCAGATCTGTTGGTCCAAAAAAAGAAACTACTGCTTTTATTTTTACAGGCGCACTGTTTTTATAAGCTTGTAATAAAGATAAATGTCCTCCGGCACTTTCGCCGGCCAGCACAAATTTATCGGAGATTAAATACTCCGCTCTTTTTGAATAAATGAAATTTATAGCAGCACTAACATCCTGTTCCTGCGTTGGGAAAAGATTAGCAATACCTGTTGATAATCTGTAATTAATATTGATGATGGCGTAAGTAGGCAATCGTCTTTTCAAAGTATCTACAAATGGATTGGAAGCTGATTTATCACCTGAAGACCATGCGCCGCCATGGATCAGAAAAATTACTTTAGTGCTTGTGGTGCTTCTGTTGGCCGGAAGGGATACATCCAATTTTTGTAATGGATCATTACCATAAGAAACATCTATCATCGTTCGCGCTTCAATACCGGTAGGCAGAAGTTCGTTGTTGTCTTTTTTACAGGAAATTAATAATAATGACAGGCAAGCCCAGGTTAAAATAATGCGCATATAATATTTTGAGATTCTAAGATAGAAAATTAGTTAGAAGATTGTTGTTAAAAAAAAGTATTTAATGTGCAGATGTACAAATATGCAGATGGGAGAATGAATGATAAAAGATAAATGACAAATGTCAAATGACAAATGTCAAATGATAAATGATTAATGTCAAATGATAAATGTGAAATACATATTCTTACATTCAGGTATACATTGTCAAATGATTAAAAATGTTGAAATTTAATTTAAAATTCAACATCGTTAACAAATCACTCAACATTCAACACTTAACTCTCAACACCAATTTCAAATCATTTTTTTATATTCAGTCGTATAGATAATTCTTCGAACTGTTTATCATCAATGGAGGAAGGCGCATCAAGCATTACATCTCTGCCGGAATTATTTTTTGGAAACGCTATGAAGTCACGGATACTTTCGCTTCCACCCAATAAAGCGCACAAACGATCGAAGCCAAAAGCAATTCCACCATGTGGAGGCGCGCCATATTCAAATGCTCCTAATAAAAATCCGAATTTATGTTGTTGTTCTTCTTCATTCATTCCCAAAGCGGCGAACATTTTTTGTTGCAGTTCTTTCTGATGAATTCTGATAGATCCTCCGCCGATTTCATTTCCATTTAACACCATATCATAAGCGTTTGCTTTTATGTAGGCATAAGGATGTTTTAAATATTCATCAGCATTTTTAATTACCGGATCATTATTGATCATTATTGAAATATGATCTGGCTTTGGAGAGGTGAACGGATGATGCCTTGCTACCCAGCGATTTCCTTCTTCGTCATACTCAAACAAAGGAAAATCAAGCACCCACAACAATTTATATTCATCAGATTTTCTTAATCCGCATGTATCAGCCATATACATTCTCAGATCGCTCGTTGCCTTACGAGTTCTTTCTTCTGTGCCTGCCAGTATAAGAACCAGATCGCCGGGTTTTGCCTGAACCGCATGAGCAATCGCGTTTAATTTTTCTTCTCCATAAAATTTATCTACGCTGCTTTTAAAAGTTCCATCAGCATTACACTTTATAAAAACCAAACCTTTCATTCCGATCTGCGGACGTTTAACCCATTCTGTTAATTCATCTGTTTGTTTACGTGTATATTCTGCACAACCAGGAACGGCAATGGCGATTACAGTCTCCGCTTCATCAAACACCTTAAAATCTGCACCCTCAATCAGCTGTGCGATATTTTCCCTTTCGGGATGTGTATGTGAAGGAAATTTCAGGTTACATAATTTGATATCAAAACGAATATCGGGTTTATCATTTCCATAGATCCACATGGCATCTTCCCAGGTCAACCGGTTGATGGTTTCCTTATAATCAAATCCTTTTACATCTTTAAAAATCTGCCTGATCATTCCTTCAAACATTAATAAAATATCTTCCTGTTCCACGAAGGCCATTTCGCAATCTATCTGCGTAAATTCCGGTTGGCGATCTGCACGAAGGTCTTCATCACGGAAACATTTCACGATCTGGTAATAACGATCGTACCCACTCACCATCAATAATTGTTTGAATGTTTGTGGCGACTGCGGCAATGCATAGAATTGCCCTGCATTCATT
>JBKJSZ010000072.1:0-5778 GCA_046593675.1 Ferruginibacter sp. | reverse complement strand
CAACCGGATGGTAAAATAATAGTAGCTGGCATTATTGATAGTTTCGATATCGTTTCACAACAAACGCATCAGGATTTTTTTATTTTTAGGTTAAATGTCTCCGGATTTTTAGATAGTACATTTGGCAACAATGGTAAAGTAGTTACAGATGTAGCTCCACGATCAAATGAAATTCTACATAAAATTATTTTAAAACCTGACGGGAAAATCCTGGCTGGAGGTTTTTACATGAATATGAACAACGGTGCAAATTTTTATGGCCTTGTTCAATATAATATGAACGGCAGCCGAGATAGTAGTTTTGGTACTAATGGTATAACGGCTATACCACTTGATCAACAGGAAAGTGGAAAAGGGTCGATGGTATTATTGCCCGACGGGAAAATTTTAGTGGCCACAACTATGGTAAATGACACTTCCGGATTTTATGAATTTGGACTTCTCCGCTTTCTACCAAATGGCATGCTGGATACTAACTTCGGTAATGCCGGGATTAAACATCTTGGAATAAATTATTTTCACAGCATTTTGCATGAGATGACTATTCAGTCTGACGGAAAAATTTTGCTTATTGGTGAAACGCAAAGTGGAGGTGGTGTAATGGCAACAGTTAGAGTAAATTCTGACGGTTCTTTTGATAATTCTTTTGGAACTAACGGAGTGGTACGCACACACCTAAGTACAGGCACTTACACTCCAGATGCAGGAATGACTATAAGTGTACAGCAGGATAATAAAATATTGGTTGGTGGTACACTCAGCAATGCTATTAATTCTATGGATGCTGATTTTGCATTCATACGTTATTTACCGAATGGTACGACAGATTCAACTTTCGGAAGAGACGGCTTTATAAAAACTGACTTTAATGGTTATGGAGACTTTGCAAAAGCCGGCATTTTGCAACCCGACGGGAAATATTTATTAATAGGTTCAGCCGAATCTCAATATAATGAAACTGGTATTGGTATGGTTAGGTATGTAAGTGATGCACGTTATTTTTTCAACACAATAAAAGGTTCTGTTTTTTACGATGATAATTCTAATGGCATCAAAGATGCAGGTGAAACATTTTTTGGCAACGTAATGATAGCAGCCGAAAAACCAGGAGTGGATACTTTATTTGTTACTGCCTCTTCAGGAAATTTCAATATAGAAATAGATACAGGAAATTATGTAATTCATACTGTGCAACCTTCAGGTCAGGCTTTCTTTACGGCAGTTCCCGTTATACAAAATATCAGCCATGCAAACTATTATAATACAGATACTATATTGTTTGCTATGCAACCTATACCTGGTTTGAGAGATATTTTCGTTTATATAGTTCCCTTGAATGCGGCCCGTCCGGGTTTTATTTCCAATTATTTGATCGTTTATGGAAATAAAGGGACAGACACCATACCATCAGGAAGTATTAAATTTTTGCCTTCCCATCACCTGAATGTTTCTGCTTCTAATCCTACTGCTTCATCAATAAATGGAGATACATTGATCTGGAACTACACTAACCTGTATCCACGAGATACATCATATATTATTGTACATGATACTTTACAGGCACCTCCAATAGTTAATAATGGCGATACCCTTCATTCTTATGTAGAGATATTGCCATCCGATGCAGATCTTCAAATTATTGACAATTCCTTTCATTTAAGACAAATTGTTGTGGGTTCTTTTGATCCAAATGACAAAAAGGAAAGTCATGCAGGGAAAATTAGTCCCGCACAAATATCAGCAGGAGAGTATATGCAGTATACAATACGTTTTCAAAACACCGGTACCGACACTGCATTCAATATTTCTGTACGGGATAGTCTTGCCGCAAATCTGGATTGGAGCAGTTTAAAAATGGTAGCAGCAAGTCATGCTTACAATCTTTTAATGGATAATGGAATTTGTGTATGGAAATTCAACAATATCAACTTAGTGGATTCCTCGCGTAATGAAGTGGCAAGTCATGGTTATATTGTTTTCCAAATCAAGCCGAAAACAGGTTTAATGATTGGTAATACTATCAATAATAAAGCTTCAATTTATTTTGACTATAATTTACCGGTGGTAACTAATACTGAAGTAACTACTGTTATGGAAGTACCTGGTGTGCCCATGATAGAAATTGAGTTTACAGCGGATAGAAGCGGCAACAGGAATATGTTGAGATGGGTTACCAGAAATGCCTTCCAGGTAAATAGGTTTGAAGTGGAGCGCAGCGCAAATGGGTCCACAAATTTTGAGCGTCTTGGCAATGTACCACTCACTGGCACCAATGCCAGCTATGAATATGCAGATGCCATTCCTCTGTCTGGTTTCAATTATTACAGACTTAAAATAATTAATAATGATGGAAGTTTTGAGTACACTGCAGTAAGATTAGTAAACAATATTTCGGGAAACAGTTATAGTCTTATATCAAATCCTGTTAAAGATATACTCAGTTTAAATTTAAATAGAAACCTTAAAGGCATGTTAGGAGCACAGATTATTTCAGCAGATGGTAAATTGTTGATGGCACCAACTTGGATGGCAGAAGAAGGTAATTCTGTTAAAGCCATTAATTTAACTGCTTTGCCCTCAGGTATTTATTTTATAAAAATTTATTCAATAAGTAAAAGAATAACACCACCTATTATTCTACAATTTGAGAAATTATAATACAATCATTAAAAAGCCTGGAATAAATCCCAGGCTTTTTAATGATTAAAACTTTTTGCATTTGAATTATTATTTCAAACAGCAATAACAGTTTATGGATCTTTATTATTAGAGTAATTAAAGGCATTAACGTTGTCGGCAATACAAAACGTTCCTGTTTTTCCTTTTGGTTTGCATATTGGCACAAGTGTTGAATAACAATAATACATGTGTACAAATTTTGCCTTTTATTATCCCATCACTACTCAAAAGGTAGACATTACCCGGAAAAATGGCATACGATACGATCATGTCACAGATTTATTAATAACCGGTATCGGAAATGTTATTGAAGGGTCTGGAGATTTACTTCCTATTAAGGACAGGTATAGTATTCATATTGATATGATTAAGTATGAAGGAACAGATATTTATCCTATTCAGGAAGTATTAGATTCTATAGAGAATATTGAATCAGCTTGCTTCCATCATGTGCATCGTATGTTTGTGCAGTACGAATCGAATTACCGAATACCCAATTCTTCTAAAGAACCTTTATTAGCTAAGGTTATTAACCTTGGGATGAACAGGAAAGTCAATTGCAATTAAAATACATCTTACAACCTGTTAGGTCTTAAGACCTAACAGGTTGTTCTATTTCTGCTTCTAATTCGGGTAGGCTTTCAAACAATTCCTCAAAAGAATTAATTACAAAATATTTATCCTGCATCACATCATTTCTATAAGGTGTATTGAGGATTGTTTTAATACAGAAAGGAATTTTTCGTGTTAGATCACTAAGTGCATGTTTCGATTCACCAATGGAAGAGGCAATGCCGGCGCCATAAATTTTCAAAATATTATTATCATTAATTAACCCGAATTCTACGGTAAACCAATATACTCTTCCCAGCCTTTCAATAATTTGTGGTTTATCAAGGTAGCTTAGTGCAATGTCACTGAGGCCATGTAAAAATTTACAAAAATCATTATGGCTTAATAAAGGAACATGTCCAAAAACATCATGAAACATATCAGGTTCTTCCAGATAATCGAGTTGATTCATTTTCCTGATCCAGGTAGTAGCACAGAATTTTTTTTGCGCCAGCAATTCGAAAAATTCTCTCTCGGGAACAATTCCCGGCACCGGCTGCAGCGACCAACCCGTAAGTTGTAGTAGCAGGCTGTCAATTTCATTAAAGTCCGGAATGTATTTCCGGCTAAAGTTTACTTTTTTAATTCCGTCCATAAATTCCTGGGTGGCATTTATAGAAAGGGCTTCCATCTGTCTGGCAAAAAGTATCGACCATACTGAATGGTCTTCTGTTGTGTATTTTTTATATTCCTGTTTCAACTGTAATATTTTTATTTGAAAAATTATTTCTTCATCACATTGGTGTTGGTTTTACATAAAAAAACCCGGATCCTTTACGGAACCGGGCTTTTTCAATATTTCGTTTATGTTTACATTGAATAATATCCTTGCGTTCCGACCGGTTGGTGGAGATGATAATAATAGCAATAATATAAATTCAATAATTTCATTCGTACGCTAAGATCGGTTAAATAAATGAATTCCGATTTTTTTCAAAAACCTGTATTCACATTTATCTTGGAATAAGTGCGAGTTGTTGCATAAATTCTAAATTGTCGAAGAAGTCCCTTTCTTCCGCAATTTTACCATTTTCCATGCGTACTAATGTAACACCATCTATATCAACCTTTTTATTGGTTGCGGGAATGCCAAAGAAAATACCTGTATGTGTTCCCTTAAAGTTCCAGTGTTTTACTAGTTTATGGCCCATTCCAAATACGTCTTTTATAGAAAATGAGATATCTGAAAATCCAGTCAGATAGTTCGCATAATAAGCTCTTGCACTATCAATTCCCACAATGTCATTCGGGCTCGCGTGCATCAACACGTTTTTTGTAAAATTGCTATCGTTGATCTTATTCAACATCCTTTTATTTATTATTTCATCCCACACGTTTGTATACATTTTTATGTTTACTGCCACCGAATCAACGGTTGTTTCTTCTGATGTATTCTTTTTTGGATTATTGCAAGCCATCCATGTGAAAATGGATAGTATCAGCCATAACAAAGCATTTAATTTAAAAAACTGATTTTCTTTTCTCATGTTCTTTTTTATTATTTATACGATTGAAAAATTGCGGAGTTGAAATTACCTGGAACGGCAAAGCAAATTAGACTGCATACCACATGTCATGAATAATACTCTTTATAAATATATATTTTTTCCTTTTACAAATCTTAAAATTAAGTAGATTTGATATTATCATTTTTCAAGCACATTATTTTTATGTCTTCACCACTTAGCACTCAGGCTCCAGCTGTCATAACTGTGTTTCGTGGGCCCGAACATATTTATGAATTTTCCAATACCCTGCACCAGCAAATTATTGGAGATAAGGATATAATTGGCAAGCCCATAAGGCAAGCGTTACCAGAATTAGATGGAACGGGAGTGTATGAAATTTTGGATGAAGTGTATGTTACCGGTAAACCTTTTATTGCCAATGAATCGCTTGTTACCTTACAAACAGCAAATGGAGATCAGGAAGAACGCTTTCTTAATTTTATTTACCAGGCATCCCGCAATGAAACAGGGGAGACAAACGGCATTCTGGTGCTTGCAGTGGATGTAACAGAACACATAATTGCAAGAAGGAAAATTGAAGATAGCGAACAAAAATTAGCTCAACGTACGGCATTATTGGAAGCGCATAATCAGGCAAGTGTGGATGGGATTTTACTGGTAGATGCAAAAGGTAAAATCCTTTCTTATAACCAAAAATTTATTGAAATCTGGAACATGCCGCAAAACATCATAGATGATAAAGATGATGAAGCGGCACTAAAATTTGCCATGTCTCAATTGGTGTACCCACAACAATTTATTGACAAAGTAAAATATCTCTACGACAATCCTACAGAAACTACGCTGGATGAACTGGAATTTAAAAGTGGTAAAATAATAGAACGATACGGCTATCCCGTTATAGGAAACGATGGCAATTATTACGCATGGAGCTGGACTTTTAGAGATATTACCGAAAGAAAAAAAATTGAACAGGATTTAATACATACCAAAGAACAACTTGAGCTAACATTTAAAA
>JBKJSZ010000032.1:0-13069 GCA_046593675.1 Ferruginibacter sp. | reverse complement strand
ACCGGAAAATCACCAGCATATGGTGAAAACACGCCAGCAAAAAGTGGATAATATCGCTTTATCTATTCCTTTACAAACTCTGGATAGCGGACCTGAAAAAGGGAAAGTATTGGTTGTAGGATGGGGAAGTACTTATGGTGCCATTAAAAGTGCCGTAACAGAAGTTAGGCAAAAAGGACATAAAGTTTCTCATATGCACATTCGTTACTTAAGGCCTTTTCCTTCCAATTTAGCGGACATATTTAAAAAGTTCGATCATATTCTCATTCCGGAATTGAACAATGGCCAACTGGTGAAAATAATTCGTGACCAATATATGGTGGATGCTAAAGCTGTAAATAAAATAATGGGAATTCCATTTACGAAAGCAGAACTGGAACTGGAAATAAAAAAGTATCTGTAATAAAAAAGCTGCTTTAATAAAGCAGCTTTTTTATTATTTTATACAGAATGTTGTTTAACGAATCTTCTCTCTGCCAATCAACAATCCTAATTTTAAATTGAAAGAAAAGTAGGCATCTTTCTGAGATGGACTTCCTCTTTTAGCACCACCTTGCGGGCCGTTTTTATTCACCAATTGACGATCATTCATGGCTAATGCATCACGTAAAGTACTTCCAGATAAATAATTCTGAAATAATGCCGGATCAATGTATGAGGTGCTTACATCATCCAGATAATCTGTAAATAATTTTCTGTAAACAAATTCACCTCTGATATTCAGCAAAGCGGATAATTCATATTTTATCCCTATTCCCAAAGGAATATTCATTTGCTGTAATTTATAAACTTTTCTGTCGGGATATTCTTCAAATCCCTGTCCTTCTGTTCTTAATGGTTGAAGATCTATCCAACGGTTACCCAATTGACCTTGTGGATTGAAAGAAAAGAAACCAACACCTGCTAAAATGTACGGGCTGTAACGCGGTGGTTCCACATCTTTTCCTTCCCATGAAATAAATATAAAAAGCGGGTGCCATTCTGTGAGAAGTGAAACTTCGGTAATACTTGATCTAAAATTTAAATTTCTGTTGAAACGTTCCCTGGCAATGTCTGTAACACCAACAAGAACATTATCGTTCGCTTCTAATTTTCCAAAAGCGCCTTCCAGTCTTAAAGCGATTGCATTTTTATACAAGGCGCTAAAAAATAAACCGCCACCCATTTTGGTAATACCCGGAATGAAATCTTTGGTAAACTTTCCACCAATTCCTTTTTTACCTCCAATATCTGTAAAAGAATTAAAAGCATTCAAAGAAGCGCCAACTTCAAATACAACCGGATTATCATAATAATCACTGTTATAAAAATAGTATTGGGCAAAAGTGGTTTTGGTAAGTCCGGTTAAAACTATACAAAGTAACAGGAAGGCATTACGTTTCATTAATAAATCCTTTTTAAAATTATATTCAGCGAATAGATGAATAGGCTTCACAAATTACGGTAAATTTCTTAGAACTCTTTCACGCTTTTTTTCATTTTCTGGTAATAACGGCAGGCAATAGAAAGTGGGCAAATGCTGCATTTAGGGCTTCTTGCCGTGCACACATATCTACCATGAAGAATTAGCCAATGATGGGCTATATGAACATATTGTTCCGGGAGATGGCTGATCAATTGTTTTTCTGCTGCCAGGGGCGTCTTTGCTCCAGTTGTTAAACCCAGCCTTGCACTTACTCTAAACACATGGGTGTCAACTGCCATATTCGGTTGGCCATCTATAACCGAAGTGATAACATTGGCTGTTTTTCTGCCTACGCCCGGTAATTTTATAAGATCTTCAACGGTCATGGGAACCTGGCCTTTAAACTCCTTCATTAATAATTTTGCCATTCCTAAAAGGTGTTTGGCTTTATTATTTGGATAAGATATACTTTTTATCAGGCTTAAAATTTCTTCCACATTACCTTCACTTAAGCTCTGAGCGTCCGGAAATCTTTTGAAAATGGCTGGAGTTGTAAGATTCACCCTTTTATCTGTACATTGAGCGGAAAGTATAACGGCTACTAATAACTGATACGAATTATCATATAATAATTCTGTTTCCGCATTAGGAGCATGTTCCAGGAAATAGTCGATCAGAAATTTATATCGTTCAGTTTTTGTCATAAAAAAACCCTGTTCATAGAACAGGGAACAAATATGTAATCAGAAAGTTATGCTTCTGAGTTGATCGTTTTTTGTGCGTAAGCTAAAATATTATCAACTGATTGTTGACGGGGTGAATAACTCACCTGTTCAAGATTTTCCATTGAAACGATCAATTCATTCATTGATTCCTGTAAACGGTAGTCTGTCTCTAAGGCAGATTTTATGGCGACACTCATTTCTGCAGATGCTTCATTATAAAGATATAAAAGCAAGTCGTCGGGTGTGATACTATTCATAGTTCTAATCCATTTTGAAGTAAAAAAATCATTATCCGAATATTAAACGAGCCTTTAAAAAGAATATTGTATAAGTTAGGTGTTTTTTTCGTGATTTATGGGGAATTTACTATGAAGACGTCCTCATTGTCTTTTTTCATCAGGTATTTCTCCCTGGCATATTTTTCAATAGTTTCAGCACTGGTTTTTAATAAACTCAGTTCCTGGCGGGTGTTATATATTTTTTTCTGTAAGTGTTTTTCGCTCTTCTGCAAATCATTAAGCTTCCCCATCCGGCCTCCGATCAATGACCAATCTTTGGGATCGAAGAATAACATCCATACAATAAACAACAAAGTTGCTATGGTGTATTTGTTTTTTAAAATGGTTAGGATTTTCTTATTCATGTGATTGATCAAATTTCAGCATTTTATCTGATTTTGCTCAATTATTTTATCATTAAAATATAAAAAGCATCCTTGTTGCCGGAAAAGTTTTAAAATTGATCGAAAATTATTTCCCAAATTTTATTTTTCCTTTGGGATAAATCGCTGAGTCTCCCAGCATTTCTTCAATGCGGATCAATTGATTGTATTTGGCCATACGGTCGCTTCTGGAAGCGGAACCGGTTTTTATTTGACCGCAATTCAATGCAACCGCCAGATCTGCAATGGTGCTATCTTCCGTTTCCCCACTTCTATGACTCATGATGGTATTAAATCCATTATGTTGTGCAAGGCTTACAGCATTTATCGTTTCTGTTAATGTGCCTATCTGGTTTACTTTTACTAAAAGTGCATTTGCAATCTGTTCATCAATACCTCTGCGTAAACGCGTAACATTTGTTACAAATAAATCATCACCCACTAACTGACATTTATTACCAACAGCTTCGGTTAGCATTTTCCAACCTGACCAATCATTTTCTGCCATTCCATCTTCAATGGAAATGATGGGATATTGACGACACCAGTTCTCCCAGTAACTCACCAGCTGTTCGCTTGTCATTTTCTTACCATCGCTTTTATGAAAAATATATTTTTTTTCTTCCGCGTTCCATAATTCACTGTTGGCTGCATCCATTGCAATGCAAATTTCGGTACCTGTTTTATAACCTGCAGTTTGTATGGCAGTTAACACGGTTTCAATAGCTTCTTCATTGCTTTGAATATTGGGAGCAAATCCGCCTTCATCACCTACGTTGGTACTGTAACCTTTCTTTTTTAAAACGGATTTCAAAGCATGAAATATTTCAACGCCCCAACGCAATCCTTCACTAAAACTTGTTGCGCCAACAGGCATTACCATAAATTCCTGGAAATCTATTTTATTATCTGCGTGGGCACCGCCATTTAAAATATTCATCATAGGTATAGGAAGCACTTTTGCATTAGTGCCACCTATATATCTGTATAAGGGAAGTTGTGTTTCCAATGCTGCCGCTTTTGCAACTGCAAGACTTACCGCCAACATCGCATTCGCTCCCAGTTGACTTTTATTTTCTGTTCCATCCAATTCAATCATCATAGCATCAATGCCCGTTTGATCCGAAACATCCCAGCCTAATAATTTATCTGCAATGGTACTGTTTACATTATGTACGGCTTTTAAAACACCTTTTCCGAGATACAATTTTTTATTATCATCTCTTAACTCCATCGCTTCATGAATGCCGGTACTGGCACCACTCGGAACGGCGGCACGTCCCATATTTTCATTTTCTGTCATTATTTCAACTTCCACGGTGGGATTGCCACGACTATCTAATATCTGCCTTGCATGAACGGAAGCGATGTAGCTCATTAGTACTTATTTAAGTTGTTGAAAATTATTGACTGCCTGTAAATTGCTGCAAAGAAACAATGTTTGGGTAATGCCTCCAAATGCAGATTAAACAGAAGTAAGATTTTTGAAAATGCTTTCAAGCGATTCTATGTCGTTGTTAAGCGAGTTGATATTTAAATTATGTGTGATACTGATCTGAAGAATTTCTTTCCTAGTAATGGCAGGGTCGTGGGTAATGATCTTCCAGTTTTGTGATGGCTCCGGAGATAATGAAACAATAGTTTCTGCCTGAATATTTTCAAAAACCGAACGGGTAACTGCTTCCTGGAATTGTACTATCACAGATGTTGAAGAAGTTTTTGTCCGGATGTTTTCAAGTGTATCATCGGCTACAATATTTCCTTTATTTATAATGATTACCCGATCACAAACCGCTTCCACTTCCTGCATAATATGCGTGGAAAACAAGACTGTTTTATTTTCTGCAAGTTCTTTTATAACCGAACGGATCTCTATAAGTTGATTAGGGTCAAGCCCGGAAGTTGGTTCGTCTAATATTAATACCTCAGGATCATGAAGTAACGCAGCGGCAAGTCCTACACGTTGTTTATAACCTTTACTGAGTTGTCCTGCTTTTTTATGGGCTTCCGGAGACAGGCCCACTTTTTTTATAACGTCTTCGATCTTTTTTTTAGCATCGGAAATATGATGGAGCCCTGCTATAAAATATAAGTATTCACGTACGTACATTTCATAGTACAAAGGGTTTGCTTCCGGTAAATATCCTATCTTTTTTTTTGCAGCAAGTGGATGATCTGTAGCAGAGATATCATCGATTCTTACTTCACCTTTATTTGCTGCCAGATAACCGGTGATAATTTTCATGGTGGTAGATTTTCCCGCACCATTTGGTCCGAGAAATCCTACGATTTGTCCTTTAGGAATAGAAAAAGAAATATTGTTTACCGCTATTTGTGTTCCATATTCTTTTGTAAGATGGGTAACAGATAATGACATAATGAATTATTATGATGCGGTTGAATCTGAATTGGGTGTATGGGGTTTGTTTTGCGGTGGATGGTTTCCCTGCTGAGGTTTAGATCTGTTTTGTGGTGGCCTGTTTCCCTGAGGAGGTTTATGTTGCTGTTGTGGTGGTCTTTGTGGTTGTTTATTTCGTTGATCCTGTTGTGCTGGTCTTTGTTGCTGAGGAGCACGATTAGGATTTTGCGGAGTTGATTGTTGGTTTTTATTTTGCTGTTGCTGTCCGCGGGGAGTATTTCCCTGACTTTGCGATGTACGTTGCGGACCTTGTTGAACACGTTCTTTTTCGCGGCGCTTACGCGTAGTTTTTTCAAGACTTTGTAAGCTGATCTGTCCAACGAGATCTGCATATTCCGGTTCTATTTCTTTTGGCTTTCCGGTTATCACTTCGGCAGTTTCCAAAATATCCGGTTTAATTCCTTCGCGATTTTGTGCTTTTATTTTTTTCACCATTTCAATCGACACAGGATAATGCTTATTGCTGTCTGCCATCGAATACCACATCAGGTTGCGGAAAATATCTTTTTTAATAAGAAAAGCCCGTCCTTTAGCAATTTCCAGTGTATCTGCATCATTCGGGAAAAACTGTAAAGCATCTAAATAAGTATCCAATTCATAATTCAAACAACATTTCAAACGGCCGCATTGACCGCTCAATTTGGTTTGATTAATACTCAGATTCTGATATCTTGCTGCATTTGTATTAACGCTTTTAAAATCTGTCAGCCATGTGGCACAGCATAATTCGCGTCCGCAACTACCTATTCCACCCACTTTACCGGCTTCCTGGCGAGCACCAATCTGGCGCATTTCAACTTTTACTTTAAATTCGGAAGCATATAATTTGATAAGTTCACGAAAATCCACACGATCATCCGCTATATAAAAAAATGTTGCTTTTTTACTATCTGCCTGAATTTCCACTTCCGCCATTTTCAACTCCAGTTTTAACTGGCGTGCCATTGCACGGCTCCTGATTAAAACATGAGCTTCTTTTGCCTTGGATTCCTTCATCCTGGCAAGGTCGTTTTCATTGGCGATTCTGAGAATTCGTTTTATATCCGGACTCTTTTCATCTATGTTATTTTTTTTCAGTTGTAACCTTACCAATTCGCCGGTAAGATTCACCATGCCCACATCAAAACCATTCACACCTTCCAAAGCAACCATCTGCCCTTTTTCATAATACTGCAGCGATGTATTTTTGAAATAGTCTTTACGACTTCCGTTATTAAAGGAAATTTCTACAATTCTGCAACTGCTTTCGGGATCCGAAAATGGCAGATTGGCGAGCCAGTCATGTACATTCATTCGGTTACAACCGCCTGTTGCACAATGCCCATGGCTCTGACAACCACCCGGAGTACTTCCACTTCCACAACTTCCACAACCCATTTATATAGATTTATACTATTAATAATATTGAGATGCATTCATCTCTATGTATTCATGAAATGGCCATGCCAGATCTAACTCAATTTACCAAAATTAATGTTTTGTTACTGATAATATGATACAGTCGTATCGTTAGTGCATGGAATAACATTTTTGCATTTGCATTCCTTTCTATAAAATAGGTAGCATCGTCGAGTTCTTTCACAATAGCTTCCTGTTGGGGAACGGAGCAGATCCTGTTCATTCTTATAGCAAAATCCGTGTTAGATTCACTCTCCCTTGCAGCGGCGATCTCCTCACCTAAAATACGGATACGCATGGCATGTTGAAGTATATGCGTAAAATATTTTAAAAATTGTTTTTGTTTTTCACGGCCGGTTTTTGCCATTTCATCTATCCATTTTACCTGCGATAATGGACCGTTTTTTAAAATCGTATTCAACCAGTCACGTAATAAAACTTCCCAGTCGTCGTCTGCATGTTGCAGTAATGAAAGTGCTTCATGAAGATTACCGGAGCTGATAGCCGCAATTTTTCCTGCTTTTTCTTTTTCAATTCCTCTTTCCTGCAAAGCACTTTGAATGTCAGCCGTTTTTAAATCCGGAATTCTAATAAGCTGGGTTCTGGATTGTATGGTCATCAGAATTTTTGCCTGATTCTCCGCCAATAACAGGATTAAAGTATCCGGTGGAGGTTCTTCCAATACTTTCAACAATTTATTTCCTTCATTTCCAAGAGCCTCCGGCATCCATATAATCAGCACTTTGTATTTACTCTCAAAGCTTTTTAAATTAATGTTTTTGATGATCTCTAAGCATTCATACGTACTGATATTTCCCTGTTTATTTTCTGCACCAATAAATTGCAGCCAGTCGTAAGCGTTTCCATATGGATTTTCTGACGCAAAAATTCTAAATTCTTTTATGAAATCAGCGCTTACAGGTTTATCTCCTGTTTTCTTTGAAATGGTGGGAAAGGAAAAATGAATATCCGGATGTACCATTTCTGAAGCTTTTTTACAAGCGGAACATACACCACAGGAATCGAAAAGTATTTCAGGTTCTGATGAAGGTGCATCAAATAAGGAATCACCAAACATATCCGCATTTTTCTTCTGCGGATGTACTTTTTCGCAAACGATATATTGTGCAAATGCGCGGGCAATGGGTAATCCTCCCGTGCCTTCTCTTCCTAAAAATAACAGTGCATGGCTCAAGTGATTGCTGGTAACCATTTTTACCAGTTGTGACTTTAATTCATCCTGACCGATCACTTTGCTGAATTGCATCATGCAAAGTAATTAAATGTAAAACGGATTACAATAATTTCACAATATCGTCACTCAATGGTCTAATACCACTGTCAAATTTTTTTATCAGATGGCCTTCCTCATCAATTAAAAATTTGTTGAAGTTCCATTTGATTTCTGCATCCATTACGCCATTCTGGTCTTTATGCGTAAGCCATGCATACAATGGAGCGATGTTGTTTCCTTTTACCGAAATTTTTTCAGCCATGGGAAAGTTAACGCCATAATTTTTCTGGCAAAAAGATTTGATTTCTGTATTGTCGCCGGGTTCTTGTCCACCAAAGTCATTGGTAGGGAAACCTACGATCACTAATTTATTTTTATACTGTTCATATAATTTTTCAAGGTCAGCATATTGAGGTGTATAACCACATTCAGAAGCGGTATTCACTATTAATATTTTTTTTCCCCGGAATGTAGCAAAATCAATGTCTTCCCCGGAAAGTGACTTCACTTTAAAGGCATAGATATTTTTCTGTTGCATATTTTGTTGTGTTGCAGATAGTTGTTGTTGGATCTTACCTGTTGGGGAAGTACAAGAAAGGAGGTACAAGAAGCAAATATATTTTATCATGAAATTTTTATTGTTTTTCGTAGCTGCCCATATCGGGTAAAATTATATTTCTGTTGTTGTTATCCAAATCATTTGTATACAGTGTGATAGTTCCACTGTTTATAACAGGCGAAGCAGGATTATTGTTGGTTCGGAAATCAAAATATTTATTATACGCGTCGATGCTATCAAATAACGGGTCTTCATTTCTTATCGATGAAATAAAAACAGTGTTTACAGGATCTGTTTGTGCTTTCAGCAAACTATGATCCATTGTTACATTATATATGGTATTGCCTTCCTTTATGATTTCCATTTCTGATTCCAAAGAATAATTATCGCCCCATATTATGCAGTTGATAAAATCTGCATTAAGATCATTACTTAACGCTGATCCATTTAATATATAAGTATCTGAAATAGAAATACCGGGTTTTGTATGATACAGATAAGCGGTGGTGTACGTGGCAAAAGTGCAATGAGTGAAAGAATAATTTCCGCCGCCTTCTGCTTTAATATTATAAGTGCAATTGCTGATGAGCGTATTGTCTGCTTGTACGGAACTGTTCATCGTATACAATCCAATGTCAAAAGCATTGTCAATAATACATTGATGTAAAATTAATTTCGGATTTGAATTAAGGGAAGGAGATTCCACTCGTATAGCCTGGTATGCATTTTTAAAAGTTGTAAAAGTTAGTACATTATCCATGCTCGTATTCCTGAAACGGATTCCCTGCCATCCTCCCGGAATATCTCTGTAGTATTCGTCTAAACGATCGCCTCTGAAAATAACCGGCTGATTAAAAGTTCCATTGATCACTAGTTTTCCATCAACCAAAAATGGAGAATTGGCTCTCACATAAATTTTTGTACCGGCATTTATTTGTAAGGAAGCTGTTGTGTCAATTCTGAAATTTCCGGTGATCACATACGGAAGATCATTCGTCCAGATCTGATTTCCTCTTATGATTGCGTCATTCATAAAATGCGCATTTTGTCCGTAAGACTGCAATTGCACAAATTTCTGGTTGCCATTATATAAAATGGAAATGCTGTCGCGGATTAAAAAAGGAAGTTGGTTTGTATTTGGATCAATTCGTACAGTTACAAAAACATATAAACTATCCTTAGCCTCCATTTCAATATTATTTACCTGATTGGATGCAATGCCATCAATATTTAATGAATAAGCAGATGTTGGCGCACCCATTAATTTAATGGCACTGATTTTTAATTTCTGTTCATTGTTGTTGAAGATTTTAAAACTTTGAGTAACAGAACCTGTTGTGGTAAAAACCGTATCAAATTTTATAGAATCTGCACTCACCGATATGGTCGCATCTGCACTATTAATAAATGAATCTTTTTTGCAGGAGAAAATAGTGGTCAGATAAACTAGAATGATAAAAGATAATAATATACGCATCGGAACAAAACTACAATAACTTATTTACTTGCATAAGCGAGAGAAGCAACGTAAACAGAAGTTCCTTTCAAAGCTAAAATACGGCTTCCGCAAGCTTCAATGCTGGCACCTGTGGTAATAACATCATCTACCAGCAAAATATTTTTTCCATACAATGCTTCCGGTTCTTCTACATGAAAACTTTCAGCAACATTTTCCCAACGTTCTGATCTGTTTTTTCTGGTTTGTGTTTGAGTTGCATATTTGCGTACCACATTTTTTTCCAGTACCGGAATATTCATCACCTCTGATATTCCTTTACAAATGCAGGAAGCCTGGTTGTACCCGCGTTGAAATTCTTTTTTGGGATGTAATGGCAATGGAACTATCAAATCAATATCAGAAAATCGTTTACTTTTAAGTAAAGAATCTGCTGTTATATTTCCCAGGTATTCGCCCACTTCAATATTGCCTTTATATTTTAACTGGTGTAATAAATTTTGCACGATCTCATGCTTCATGAAATAAAACTCGCTATGAGCAGCCCGCACATGCATTCGGCCATAAAATATTTTTTCAACGGGATTGTTTTGAAAAGATGCAAAAGAAGTTCTGGGCAAAGTAGACAGGCATTGTAAACAGATCAACTGATTTTTTTCCAGTAGATCGCTTCCGCATCCATTGCAATTATGCGGGTATAATAAATGAATTACGGAATCAAAATATTTTTTCAGCAACATCATCTAAAATAAATATTCATATACTTCCTGTACACGGCCAAGTGCTATCACATCCAGATTAAATTTGGATTTATCGAAAGACTTTGCATGGTATTTTGAAATAATTATTTTTTCGAATCCTAATTTTTCGGCTTCTGCCACGCGTTGCTCAATTCGGTTAACGGCGCGTATCTCTCCGCTTAATCCAACTTCACCGGCAAAACAGGTTAATGCCGGAAGCGGAAGATCATCATAACTACTAAGCAATGCGCAAACTATGGCAAGATCAATCGAAGGGTCTTCTACTTTTATTCCACCTGCAATATTTACAAAAACATCTTTCACACCAAAATGAAATCCGCCGCGTTTTTCCAGAACGGCTAATAATAATTGTAAACGCCTCAGGTCAAATCCGGTGACCGTTCTTTGAGGTGTGCCATATACACTTTGTGTTACCAATGCCTGTGTTTCAATTAATAATGGCCGCAATCCTTCCATCGTAGCCGCGATAGCAATGCCACTTAACTGATCTTCTTTATTTGAAATTAAAATCTCACTCGGGTTACTTACTACACGCATGCCGTTATTGGTCATTTCGTAAATTCCTAATTCTGATGTAGAACCAAAACGATTTTTAAGTGTGCGTAGAATTCTGTACGTATGATGACGGTCACCTTCAAATTGCAAAACCGTATCTACCATGTGTTCTAAAATTTTTGGTCCTGCGATGTTGCCATCTTTATTAATATGCCCGATCAGAAAAACAGGTGTGTTGGTTTCTTTTGCAAAGTGTTGCAGTTCACCTGCACATTCCCTGATCTGGCTGATACTTCCTGCAGAGGCATCTATAAAAGGTGATTGAAGTGTTTGAATAGAATCTACAATTACAACCTGTGGACGTAATTTTTTTATCTCCTGAAAAATGGATTGTGTATTTGTTTCCGTTAATAAATAAAAATCTTTGTTCGGTGCGGCAATTCTGTCTGCACGCATTTTAATTTGCTGAGCACTTTCTTCTCCGCTTATATATAACACTACAACATTTTGTAATTGCAAACCATTTTGTAAAAACAAAGTAGATTTTCCAATCCCGGGTTCACCTGCAACCAGAACAATACTTCCTAAAACAATTCCGCCACCCAGCACACGATTTAATTCTGCATCAGCTGAAATTATTCTTTCTTCTTCACCACTTATGATGGATGCAAGTGAAACAAGTTTTGATTTTTTAGCTGGATTAAAATCTTTCCATTCATCTTTTGCAACGGGTTCTGTTTTTTTTGCAATCACTTCTTCCACAAAAGTATTCCACTGATTGCATGATGGACATTTACCTAACCATTTTGCACTTTCCTGTCCACAGTTCTGACAAAAAAAAGCAGATCTCAACTTACTCATTCCGTAAAAGTAGTTGCAATAAACGCAACAAAAAAAATCATAAAGGGGAATACAAAAGCAGAAAAGAATTTTTTTTTATAAAAGTAAAAGGGTCAACATTTCTGCTGACCCTTTGTACTTACTAACCCATTAAATTCTAATGCTAAATTACAAATTGCCATCACATAAACAAATATTTTTTTGGGGATGTGTATAAACTCAAAATTAAATAAAAATGGTATATAACATATTACGTAGTGATTATAAACTATTGATAATCATCTAATTACATTCAAATTATTTCCTTTTTAAAGTTGATTTAAAAGCCAAAATCCTCAGAAATTAATTTAAATATTTAAGATTTATAATCTAAACCAGTTTATGTTTGTTGTATTAAATTCTTCTGATGAAACTGCTGCTTATTTTGTGTTTGATTTGCCTCAACCCTGTGATAAATTTTGCTCAGACTATCATTTCAGGTCATATCGTATCGTCAAAAAATAAACCTTTGTTCGGCGTAAGTATCACCATAAAAGATAGTTATGATGGCGCCACTTCAGATTCTTCCGGCAATTTTAGAATAGAGACTTCAGAAACGGGAAATAAGATAATTATCGCTTCATATTCAGGCTTTAAATCATATGAAGAGCCAGTTTTGATAGACAATAAACCCATAATTCTTAATATTTCTTTGAAAGAATTGATAACGGAATTAAAGGCAGTGGTGATTACAGCCGGTTCTTTTGAAGCCGGAGATCAAAAAAAAGGAACCGTGTTAAATGCGCTGGATATTGTTACCACCGCAAGTGCACAGGGAGATGTAACCGGAGCTATTAAAACTTTGCCGGGAACGCAACAGGTGGGAGAATCTGAAGGTTTATTTGTGCGGGGCGGAACCGCTACGGAAAGCAAGATATACATTGATGGAACAGTTGTGAATAACTTTTTTTACAGCAGCGTTCCCGGAATTGCTTCAAGAGGCCGTTTCAACCCTTTTTTATTTAAAGGAACTGTGTTTAGTTCCGGCGGTTATTCGGCTTTATATGGACAGGCATTGTCTTCTGCATTAATTCTGGAATCGAAAGATTTGCCGGAAAGAACAGAAGCAAATTTGTC
>JBKJSZ010000235.1:0-2659 GCA_046593675.1 Ferruginibacter sp. | reverse complement strand
CTTCATCCACAAAATCTTCAACCCAGGTACGTAATACGCGGGCAGCTAATCTTTTTCCAATGTTTTTTTCTAATGTTTTTTTATCGGCTTTCACTTCATCCGCCATTCCAAATAATTCCAGGATATCTTTATCCGTTTCAAAACCTATAGAACGTAATAAAGTAGTAACCGGGAATTTTTTCTTACGGTCGATATAAGCGAACATCACATTATTGATATCCGTTGCAAATTCCATCCAAGCTCCTTTAAAAGGAATAACACGGGCAGAATAAATTTTTGTTCCGTTCGGGTGAATGGATTGTCCGAAGAATACACCAGGAGAACGATGTAACTGGCTTACTACAACTCTTTCCGCACCATTGATAACAAATGTACCTCTGGGAGTCATGTAAGGAATGTTTCCTAAGAATACATCCTGAACAATGGTTTGAAAATCCACATGCTCTTCATCATTACAACTCAAACGCAGTTTCGCTTTTAAAGGCACGGCGTAAGTAAGTCCCCGTTCAATACATTCTTCAATGGTATAACGAGGTGGATCAACATAGTAATCCAGAAATTCCAGTACAAAGATGTTACGGGTATCAGTGATAGGAAAATTTTCTTTAAATACACGGAACAAACCTTCTACGTTACGTTTATCGGGGGTTGTTTCGAGTTGAAAAAAATCTTTAAATGACTGAATCTGAATACCCAATAAATCGGGAGTCTCTGCCAGCAATTCAACTTTTCCGAAATTGATACGCTGTGCAGGATTTGATTTGTTTGCAGACATATTGTAATTAAAACTTTTTAGTGTGCGAAGACTCTAAAATGGGCAGTTAGCATAGGTTTTACCTGGTTGCAATTAAGCAGTTGCCACTAACCCAAAATTAAAGGAGGGCAAAGGTAGGAAATAATTCCCGAAAAAAAATTTCCAAAAACCTTTATTTCCCTTTTTGGTAAGATTTTTGATTAAATCCGATCATTCTGAACAAAGTTCCGCTTTACATCCATTTCCTAACATCCATCCCTAACCTCTTTACATACAAATGCCGGAGAAAATTTCCCCGGCATTTTTGTTATTTTGAAGAATTAACTAAGCAATCTCAACATCAGCACCTGCTTCTGTTAATTTTGTTTTCAGTTCTTCTGCAGTTGCTTTATCAACCCCTTCTTTAATTGGTTTTGGAGCACCATCTACTAAGTCTTTGGCTTCTTTTAATCCAAGACCCGTAAGATCTTTAACGATTTTTACAACCGCCAATTTGTTAGGACCACCGCTTTTAAGAATAACATTGAAAGATGTTTTTTCTTCAACAGCTGCCGGACCATCGCCACCACCGCTCATAACTACAGTTGCTGCAGCTGGTTCGATACCGTATTCTGATTTTAAAAATTCAGATAATTCCTGAACTTCTTTTACTGTTAAGCCTACAAGGTTTTCAGCTAATGATTTTACGTCTGCCATTTTGTTTCATTTTTTCCGCCTTCATTCCTTAAAGGTCCGGCGGAAGGTTTAAAAAAATTGTTTTTATAAATACTGTTGCGAGGCAACAAGTGATTTCTTATGCTTCCGGATTTGCTTCAGCGGCAGGTGCTTCCGTTTCCGGAGTTTCTGCTGCAGGCGCTTCCGCAACTGGTGTTTCTGCTGCAGGTGCTTGCGCAACTGGTGCTTCTGCTGCAGGCGCTTCCGCAACTGGTGTTTCTGCAACTGGTGTTTCTGCAACTGATGTTTCTGCAACAGGAGCTACGTCTACGGGTGCTTCTTCTTTACCTTTTGCATTGTCTTTGTTTTCCAATGCACCTAATACACGTTGAATAGGTGATAACAATAATCCGATCACTTCACCGATCAATTCATTCTTGGTTTTGATCTGCGTTAATACTTTCAACTGATTATCTCCAACGAAAACATCGCCATTAATAAATGCAGCTTTCAATACAGGTCTTTCGTTGTTATTTTCTTTTCGGAAACTGCTGAGAATAACAGCCGGATCTTTAGGATTTTCGCTAAATAATAAAGCCGTAACCTGGTGTAAAGAATCATACACGCCACTGTATTTTTCGGCATCTAGGCTTTCTAATGCTTTTTTAATCAAAGTATTTTTAGCTACTTTCATTTCAACCTGCTTATCAAAGCAATGATTGCGGAGTTTACCAACCTGAGCTACAGTCAAGCTTTCTGTATCTGTGATATAGAAATTATTATATTGGGTGAATTTGCCTTTCAGCAATTCGATCACTTCATTTTTTTCCTGTTTTGTCATAACATTTTTATTGTTAATCTACCTGGTAAAGGCAAATTAGTTTTGAACAGATTTAGTGTCAACCATAATGCCAGGGCTCATACTGCTGGCCATACTAACACCACGCAGGTAAGTACCTTTTGATGTAGCAGGTTTAAGTTTGATAATAGCATTAATAAATTCCTGGCAATTCTCAGCGATTTTATCAGGAGCGAAACTCACTCTGCCGATAGAAGCATGGATGATACCCACTTTATCTACTTTGAAAGCTATTTTACCACCTTTAAGATCTGCGATAGCTCCGGCTACGTCGTTGGTAACCGTTCCGGTTTTAGGATTGGGCATTAAGTTACGTGGACCTAATACTTTACCTAATTTACCAATCTTAGGCATTACAGATGGAGTTGCTACAATTACATCAATATCTGTCC
>JBKJSZ010000277.1:0-3256 GCA_046593675.1 Ferruginibacter sp. | reverse complement strand
TTCGGGAAGACTGATCGGTTATCAGGTCCCAGGTAAAACTCCCGATCTTTGCAATTTCCTGGGCTTCCAATAAGTCTTCTTCATGCCGTATCATTTTTTCAGTGATCGATCTTTCTTTTGAAATATCGAAGGCCACTCCAATGATTTCTATTACCTTTTTATTATCATCTCTTTTAAATGCGCTTTCATAATTCCTCATCCATTTATAATTTCCATCGAATGCACGTATCCGGTATTCAAAAAAATGCACATCATCATCATTTAATGATCTGAATTTTTCAACATATTCATCTGCTGATTTAATATCATCCGGATGAATCAAAGTTTTGAAAAAACGATCATTTCCTTCATATACGGAAGCAGGATATGACAAATAACGGAACAACTTATCGGTTGTATGTATTTGCCGGTCGTTAGCGGCATCAAATAAATAATAAAATCCCGGAGACGTTTCTACTAATTTTTCCCGGAAGTATTTTTGTTCAGAAAGCCTTTCCTGAAAAAGATCAAGGTAAGTTTTAGTAGCTTCCTGTTCATACGTATAAAAAAAATCATCCAACTCTTCCATTATGGAAAAAATAAGTTCGTTGTTTTTAGTATATCCTTTTAATAATTTATGAAATGTATTTTTTCGCATCCGGGAAATAAGGAAGATATCATTAAGTCCTATATTATTCTGATCTACAAATTCGATCCTGTTTTTCTTCCAGTCAACCATTGATTTTTCCAAAAAAGTAGCGGCTTCATTTTTAGCCAGATATGAAATGAATTCCTCTGAAACTTTTAATGAATGATTGATCAGTTCTTTTTCGGAAAGGTGATGAAAGTATCGTAATATGGGAATATCCATTTCCCGGGCGATGGACAGTTGAATTTCTACATATTGCCTTAGTTTTTTTGAACGTAGATATTCCGCAAACCCTGGCAGGTAATTATAAATTAAATGGGGATCCGTTACCGTTTTCATATGGCATATTTCTAGCCTTACAATAAATATACTCAAATTTCATTCTTTTAAAAAATGTTCTACCGTTTTAAACCATTTTGTATTTGAAATTATTTGGTTAAAACAATAGATAAAATAGTAAATGATAATATATTTGACATTCAATGGATAACATACCACAAATTTTACTGGTAGATGATGATCCGGATGATTTGATGCTTTTAAAAGATGCCATTGAATCTATCGGGGAAAAATATAAATTCATTGAGGCCAATGATGGACGGACTGCATTAAATATTTTGAAGAAATCTGTTCAGGAGCAAACTCTTCCCTGTCTGATAGTTTTAGATATTAATATGCCGATACTTGATGGAAGGGAAATGCTTGCCATTATGAAATCAGATCCTAATCTAAAAGATTTGAAAGTAGTTGTGTTTACCACTTCTTCTAATCCCACTGACATCTATTATTGTAAGCAATTTAATGTTACTATGTTTTCAAAACCTTTCAACATTACTATGTTAATGGATGTTGCAAAGGAAATCGTGGCCTTTTGCAATCAATAATTTCCCACCAAATACCTATAGAAAAAATTGATATTTAATAAGTACGCCTTCATTTTATACTATAAGAAATATTTCAACAATTCGTTTAGCCTTGTCTTAATAATACATACAAAAACTATATAAATCGCTGTTTAATGGAAATAATTAAAAAAATATTTTGGTGCATTAGTACTTTTTCAGCTTTATATGGTTGCAATTCTACCAGAAATTTAAAAGGTGATAATGGAAAGATAGATATTACCATCGTACAGGTAAATGATGTGTATGAAATTGCACCGCTTGAAAATGGAAAATCCGGAGGGATGGCAAGAGTGGCTGCATTGAAAAAAAACCTGATCGCTAAAAATCCCAATACATACCTGATTATGTCAGGCGATTTTTTAAGTCCATCTGTTTACAACAGTTTAAAATTTGAAAATGCAAGAATTCGTGGTAGACAAATGGTAGAGGCCATGAATGTTGCAGGTATGGATCTGGTAGCTTTTGGAAATCACGAATTTGACATTACGGAGAATGAATTGCAGCAAAGAATAAATGAATCAACTTTTGAATGGGTTTCCACCAATACATTTCATAAAACACCGTCAGGAGTAATCCGATTTGAAAAAAAAGTAAATAATATTTCATCCCCCGTACCTGAATATTATATTAAAACATTCAAAGATGCAGACGGAACAATTGTAAAAATCGGCTTTATAGGAATAACTCTTCCTTTCAACAAAGTCCCGTATGTTACTTATGCAGATGCACTCGAATCGGCTAAAACAATATTCTATAAAATTAAAGATTCTTGTGATGGTGTAATTGCCATTACGCATCAGTTGATAGAAGACGATATCATTTTAGCAAAAGCTATTCCAGGTCTGATGCTAATACCGGGTGGACATGAACACGATATGCGTTTTCAAAAAATTGGAAACGTTTATATCACTAAAGCACATGCCAATGCGAAATCGGCATACGTTTCACACATCAGCATCAATAAAAAAAAGCACACATTTTCCGTTAATCCGGAATTAATAATGATTGATGAACAATTGCCATTTGATTCGGCAACGCATGAGGTTGTTAATAAGTGGGTTCAGATTGCCAACAATAATTTTGCATCCATCGGATTTAATCCAAAAGATATAGTGTTGGCTTCCGGTAAGCCATTAGATGGCCGTGAAGCTTTGATCAGATCTCAATCAACAAATTTATCTCAGCTTATTATTTCCGCTATGGAAAAGGCGGCACCACAAGCTGATCTGGCTATAGTAAACTCAGGATCCATACGGGTGGATGATATTTTACACATGCCGGTTAATCAATATGATATCATCCGCACTTTGCCTTTCGGAGGAGCTATTGTTGAAGTTGATATGAAAGGAAAACTGCTGGAAAAAATTCTGACAACCGGAAAATCAAACATAGGTATTGGTGGCTTTTTGCAATATTCTTCCATTATTACATCAGTAGATAAGCAATGGCTGATAAGTGGCAATCCTATAGTTGATGAAAAAATATACAGAGTAGCTATGACGGATTTTTTGATTACCGGAGGAGAAGCGAATCTGGGATACCTGACTAAAGACAATCCGGATATTGTTAAAATATATCCGGTAAGCAAAGACCTTAATGACCCGAGGTCTGATATTCGTCTTGCTATTATTCGATACTTAAAAAAATAAACGATCCATATAAATAAATATCGCTGAAAATTTACGGCATATTTATTTATCAAATACTAGCGATTTTTATCTGA
>JBKJSZ010000270.1:0-3749 GCA_046593675.1 Ferruginibacter sp. | reverse complement strand
CTTTTACATCCACAGATATGTCAATCTGATTGTTGGTTACCAGCGATGAAGGATAAATATTTACTGCTGTAAAAAGTGTTGTATTATAAATGAGTTTTTTTGATTCTTCCATCATTTCAAAAATCTTTCCTGCTTCTATGGAATCCCCTGCTTTGAAGATCATCTCTCTTTCAATAAGATACCTTCTTGTTTTTTTATTTCCATTAATTTTAATGGAGTTAATATATATTTTTATGCTGCTGTCATTTTTATGGATTTTTTCCATATCAGTTTCCGGCATATGTTCTGAAGGATTTTGGCTGGAACATAGCAAGGGAAAGATGATAACCATTAACGTGTAAGCAAGCTGCTTCATGAAAGTTGTATCATATCTCCAGGTAATTCATGAGGTGACGATAATTGGAATGAATATCATTTTCAAACTTTTCATTTCCATAATAATAGATCACATCAAATTCATATCGTTCAAAAGTGGCCACGATAGTTGATATTTCTTTTTTATTAAGATGTAAAGTAACCGTTAATAATCCTGTTTCCGGATGCACAGTGGTATTCATATGAAAAATCGTGCAATCATGGCTTTCAACAATTCTGCTTATTTCGGAGATCGCAAATTGTGAACGTTCCATTTCCAAAACAATAATGCCACCGATTTCATTGGCTCCGGAAAAATTTCCTAAAGTCCGCAACAATTCAGGAATAGTGATCACGCCTGCAAAGTGTTCCGTTTCTGTTATTACCGGAATTACACTTGTTTCAAATTGAATGCTAACATTAACGGCATTCAAAAAATGCACATTGTCTTTTACAGAAAATTTTAAAAAATGTTCCTGCAAAAATTCTACGGGAATTTTATCGTCTTCTGCATCCAGCAGGTCTTCTTCACTTATAAGACCTAATAATTTATCATCAGAAATAACAGGAAGATGTGTAAGGCGAAAATCGTTAATAAGCTGCAGCGCTTTACTCACAGTATCCTGCAACTGTAAACGTGGAATATTATTATTGAGCAATTCTACTGTAAGCATGTAAGTATTATTAACTTTCTAAAAATTCAACTTGAATATTACTTACAGAATAACAATTGAATACATTAAACTGTTGCAACACCCAACTTCAATTTAGCGAGAAAGCCTTCAAGTATTTTGTTAAATTCAGCAGGAACTTCCATCATAGGCGCGTGGCCACATTTATCTATAAAATGTAATTCGCTGTTAGGCAGTAATTTTTTAAATTCCTCTGCTACGAAAGGAGGCGTGATAGTATCATTATTACCCCAGATAAGACAAACGGGTTGTTTGATCTGGTTTAATTCTTCTCCTAAATTATTCCTGATGGCACTTTTTGCCAATGCAATAATTTTAATCACTTTCAGCCTGTTATTGGTAATTTCAAAAACCTCGTTTACCAGGTCATCGGTAGCCATTTCCGGATCGTAAAAAGTGAGTTGAGTTTTTTTGCGAATGTATTCTTTATCACCACGCTTTGGATACGTATCGCCCATGCCATTTTCAAACAAACCTGAACTTCCTGTAAGTATCAGCGAACGGATACGAGCCGGATGTTTTAAAATATGCACCAATGCCACATGGCCACCTAATGAATTTCCCATCAGGTGAAAGTTATTATAATCCCGTTGTTCAATAAATTTATGGACAAATTTTTGTAATCCGCCAACTGATGTATGTAAGAGATCAAGTTCCAGTAAGGGTAAAAGCGGAACGATCACTTTATGGGTTGCACGAAAGTGTTCGATCAAATGCCGAAAGTTACTTAGGGCGCCAAACAAACCATGTAACAACATGAGCGGTTCACCTTCACCTTCTTCAATGAACTTAAACTTACCATCTTGTTTTATTTCGTAACTCATTGTGCAACATTTCTCCGGCTTGTATTAGCCTGCCGGCCAGGTGATTTAACTAAAAGTACAATAATAAAAATAAACCTTTTAATTATGAGATGGTTTATTGGAAAATTGTTCAAAAAACTGTTGAAGATCCTGGAAGGTATTTTTGAAAAATGGAATACATTCACCTATTGTTTTCATAGCGCGGGAAGGTATAGGCTGTAAATAAGAATAAGTTACAGAATTTTCTGTGGCAGCGGTTTCTATTATCTTTAATCTAATCAGAAAAAATAAGAAAACGCTATACACTATTATGTATAAAAAAGCATAAATCACAACGCCGCCCAACTTGTTCAGCCATCCTATTTGTGCGGTATTTAAAACAGTTTCAACTGATTTTCCAATAAACCGTACGGCAAGAACAGTTAACAGGAAAACCAATGTAAAGGAAACAAACGGCACCCATTTAGCACTTGATGGATATTCCACGGTAAGCCATCGGGCTAATGATCCCGAAAGTTTTAAAGCGGCAGCTATGCCTATGATAAAACCTAATAAAGAACATAAGGCCGATACTAAACCTTTCCGCCATCCTTTAAAGATGCCGATACATACAATGATGGCAAATGCGGCATCGATCATTGTATCAGGACAACAGATTTTTTACAATCTGGCTGATGGCTTTTCCATCTGCTTTTCCTGCCAGTTGCTTAGAAGCAACACCCATTACTTTTCCAAGATCAGCTGCAGTGGAAGCACCCGTATCTGAAATGATTGCTTTTACGGCCATGGTAATTTCCTCTTCGGATAATTGCTTTGGTAAAAACCTTTCTATGATTGCTACCTCTTCTTTTTCTTTTTCTGAAAGATCTGCTCTTCCTTGTTTTTCAAAAATTTCAATAGAATCACGCCTTTGTTTCATCATCTTCTGAAGAAACTTTTGTTCTGTGGCTTCATCAATTTCTCCACCCGCTCCCGGTTCAGTTTTAGCTTTAATAATTTCTGCTTTGATGGCACGCAATCCGCGTAACATGGCTTCATTTTTCGACTTCATGGCATCTTTCATTTCTGCCATTATGGTTTGTTCTAAACTCATGGTTGTATATTTTGTTCTTTCAATTGAATGTCACGAAATTTTTTCTGGAAATCATTTGCAAAAGCTTTCATTTCCTCGCTGAGTTCTTTTTGTTTGGTGGCTCTTAGAAAAGTGTCTGCCATGGTAAATAACATCTGGTGAAAAAAATCACCCATTTCATCTACCATCATATCTTTAGTCCAAAGATCAATACGCAAAGCGGTTTTGTCAGTTGCATCCCAAAACGCCAGGCACATGGCTTTCGCTTTTTGTTTCATTTCTGCAGAACTATCCGATGCATCCCAATTTATTTGCTC
Source organism: Ferruginibacter sp. (assembly GCA_046593675.1). GTDB lineage: Bacteria > Bacteroidota > Bacteroidia > Chitinophagales > Chitinophagaceae > Ferruginibacter. The sequence goes on along the minus strand of JBKJSZ010000270.1, from coordinate 511 downwards.
AGGAATTTTATTTGGATCCAATAAAATATCTATGGATATAGTTGATTTTTGCATACTTTATTTTCTAAAGCGCAAAGGTAGGGATTATTGTATGCTGCTGATGGCTTTATACACGATGCCGGCAGCGTTTTCCCAGCTGTATTTTGCCGATAAAATTTCACCTTGTTGAATCAGTTGATTGCGCAGGTATTCATCTTTATAAATGAGTATCATTTGTTTTGACAATGACTTTTCATCGGGTGTGGAATATAAAGCCGCATCATCAAAAACATTTTCTTTATCACATATAAATATAGGCGGCACTGAACATTTTACGGAGGCAATCAAATCCTTTTCGTCTATAACCATATTGCAATAAGATGAAGCGGTAAGTTCCGCACGTACATTAAGGTCTGTTGATGTTGTATATTTTATTTCCACATCATCCCGAAATTTATATAAATGAAAATCATCGATCGATACACGATCTGCTAAAATGATCAGTTTTAAAGAAGATTTTTGCCATTTTTTA
>JBKJSZ010000175.1:0-7171 GCA_046593675.1 Ferruginibacter sp. | reverse complement strand
CTGGTAAGGTCACGGGCAACAATACCAAATCTCCACCTATCTTTTTTCATTTGAATACCGGCATCTAGGCCGAATCCGATAGCAGAAGCAAATTTTCCTACTTTTCTATAAATAATTTTTGCGTTTGCGCCAATACTTAGAAGTTGATTATCCGTTTCTTTTAAAGTTTGTGCAAAAGAAAAAAGAAACGCATAATCAGCAGAAGAAAATGACTGAATGTTATTATAGTTGATACTGCCATCCGGCTCCACTAAAAATAAAGTGTTGGGAATATCATCCACCGCAAATCTTAATAAAGAAAAGCCAAGCGTTCTTTTATTATTCTGAATAGGAATAGCCACGGAAGCATAATCATACTTTGCAATGCCTGCGAAATATTCTGCATGCATGATGGTGGCATTAGGATGATCTTTTACGGCAGTTAATCCCGCCGGATTCCAATACCCTGCCGTTGCATCTTTCACACTGGCTACCTGAGCATTTCCCATAGCAAGTCCGCGGGCGCCGGCGCCAATATTTAAAAATTCATTGGAATATTTTCTAAACTGTGCATCTGAAATAAGGGGAAATAATAACAGGAACAGTAAGGAATAAGTAAGGATAAGCCTCATGTTTTGCAGAATTGATATTCTTAGGATTAATAGATTCATGTTATACAACGCTGCAATCCTCCATAAATTGTGTAAAATTACTACGTATAACCCGCGAAGGCATTCAAATTTACTAAAATTATCCTTTACTGGGATGTCTTTCCCATACAAAAAATGTTATTTATCTCACGATAATCAATTTTAAATTCAGATTTTTGCAATCAATAAAAAATGATGAGCAGATTGAACCTGGTTAAGGAATTACAATGGAGAGGAATGATCCAGGATATTATGCCCGGAACAGAAGAACAATTACAAAAAGAAATCACTTCTGCTTATATAGGATTTGATCCTACGGCTGACAGCCTGCACATTGGAAGTCTGGTTCCTATATTATTATTAGTGCATTTACAAAAAGCTGGTCATAAGCCAATTGCCTTGGTAGGTGGCGCTACAGGAATGGTAGGTGACCCCAGTGGAAAAGCTGAAGAAAGAAATATGCTTAGCGAAGAAGTATTGCATAAAAATGTGGCCGGCATTCAAAAACAATTAGAAAGGTTCCTAGATTTTGAATCAAAAGAAAATGCTGCGGAAATTGCCAACAATTATGATTGGTTTAAAAATATTTCCTTTTTAGATTTTATCCGTGACGTGGGAAAACATATTACGGTAAATTATATGATGAGTAAAGACAGTGTGAAGAAAAGACTTGAGGGAGATAATGGCATGTCGTTTACAGAATTTACTTATCAGTTGGTACAGGGATATGATTTTTACTGGCTCAACCAACATAAGAATTGCAAATTACAAATGGGTGGCAGTGATCAATGGGGAAATATTGTTACCGGAACAGAGATCATCAGAAGGAAATCCGGCAATGATGCTTTTGCATTTACATGTCCATTGATCACCAAAGCAGATGGTTCTAAGTTCGGAAAATCAGAAGCGGGAAATGTTTGGCTCGATGCCACAAAAACTTCACCATATCAATTTTACCAGTTCTGGTTAAATGCAACAGACACAGATGCAGAAAAATGGATCAGGATATTTACATTCTTAGATCAGCCAACCATTGAACAATTGGTTGAAGCGCATAAAAAAGATCCGGCAGCTAGAAATCTTCAACGAAAACTGGCGGAAGAATTAACGGCCTTTGTGCATGGATCAGAAGAGTTGGAAAAAGCCATTCAAACCACGCAAAAATTATTCAGCTATGTGGCCAACTCCGAATTATCCGAAGAAGACCTTAATAATATTGAAGGCATTGTAAAAATAAATTGCTCCAGGTCACAATTGACAGAAGGCACTGACCTGTTAACTTTCCTTGCAGATAATTCCATCTTTCCCAGCAAAGGCGAAGCAAGAAAAATGATTCAGAACGGAGGATTATCCATCAATGGAAATAAAATAACAGAAATGAAACCATTGGATCTTTCACAACTGATGCACGATAAATTTCTGCTGGTACAAAAAGGAAAGAAAAATTATTATCTCGTAACGGTTTCCTGATATTTATTCTACGTCCACCTGTTTTACAATAACAGATCCCTGGTGAACTTCAGGCAGAAATAATCTTTCCTCCACGAGATAACCATTTCCTTTTTCGCAAAAATGGACTTTCATATTTTCAATGCTGATCGGGTTTCCGTCTGGTATGTCTGCGATGTTGCTGTGGCGGATTTCATGTCCGTCAATAATGATCACTAATCCGCTTCCTATCGCTTCCATTTTGTTTCCGTCGGTGATAAGCATGCCCGTATCTTCTCCTAATCCAATGCCAATACAAGCAGGATTTGTAGCGATGGCCTGGGCTAATCTTCCAAAACGGCCGCGTTTTTCAAAATGCGAATCAAAGATCACATCACTCATAAAACTCAGGCCTGTAGTAATTTTCACTTCTCCTTTCAGATGGGCACGTGTAGCATTGCCTTCATACACCATGGTATTGCTCATAGCCATGGCTCCGGCAGATGTTCCGGCCACTAAAAATTTTTCTTCTTCATGATATCTTTGTAATAAAACCTGCAGGAACTGCGTGCCGCCAAATGTACTCGTAAGCCTCATTTGATTACCGCCGGTGAACATGACTGCATCACATTTTTTTATTCTTTCCAGGTATTCTTCATTGATGCCGTCCGTACGGTTACGAATATGCATGACACCAATATCCGTACAACCAATTTTACCAAAAGCATCCAAATAATTCTCCCCTACTTCCTGTGGGATCATGCTTGCTGTAGTTACTACTTCAATTCTGGAAGCGGGACCGCCGGTTTCTTCCACAAGCCTTCTTAAAATACCTAACTCAAAAAAATTGAGGTTGTTTCTCTGTATCACACCGGTTTCCAGATTGGTGCCTTTATCTTCCGCTCCACCAATTGCCAGAAGTTTTCCTTTTGCATCTTGCATCAAAACTTTTTTATAGTTAACGCAAAATTAATACAATTCGTATCAGCCATAGTAGCGTAAGTTATCAAGAGATGTTAATTACACAACATGGGTGCAAATATTTAGCAAGCGTTTACAAATATTTCTTTCCATTTAATAACGGCTCCTGTCCGACACCTATAGGTGTCGGAAAGAAAAATTTACCCTTTTTCCCATTGGTACGAATAAAAAAACATGTATAAAAACGTACTCATTTTTCTACACCCGATTGCAGTGGAAAGCCTGCGCAGCAGCTTGAAACGGAAAGCGGGACAACAAGGCTTTAAATGGAAAGAAAACAACTTGTACGAACTTCAATTTATAATATTCAAAAAAATTAATTCAGAATAAACGTAATTCACTAATTTCCTTGCCGATTAACCACTAAAACTTATTAATGAAACTTTTAGAGATCAAAGTATTGAGAGGCCCAAATTATTGGAGTATCAGGAGAAATAAACTGATTCAGGTTAAGCTGGATCTGGAAGAAATGGAGGAAATGCCTACGAATAAAATACCGGGTTTTAAACAACGATTAGAAGCATTGATCCCTACCTTGTACGACCATCGTTGCAGTGAAGGTGTTCCGGGTGGTTTCTATTTAAGAGTGGATGAAGGAACATGGATGGGACATGTAATGGAACATATTGCGCTGGAAATACAAACACTTGCGGGAATGGATACCGGTTTTGGCAGAACACGCGGCACGGGAAACCCGGGTGAATATTTTGTGGTGTATGATTATATAGAAGAAGATGCCGGCATCTATGCAGCGAAAGCCAGTTTCAGGATCTTGCAGGCATTGATCAACAATGAAAACTATGAACTTCAGAATGATATCCAGGAATTAAGGGAGATCCGGGAATCTACCAGGCTCGGGCCTTCAACGGGCTGTATTGTTGAAGAAGCCGCAAAAAGAGGCATTCCGTTTATCCGGTTAAATAAACACAGTCTTGTTCAATTGGGATATGGCGTGAATCAGCAACGGGTACGGGCCACAATTGCCGGATCTACGAGCTGTATTGCCGTAGATATTGCCGGTGATAAAGAGGATACAAAAAATCTTTTGGAAGCGGCAGAAATTCCTGTTCCAAGAGGAAGAATCATCCGCAATGAAGAAGACCTGAAAGAAGCGATTGAAAAAATCGGCTACCCGATCGTATTAAAGCCCATCAACGGCAATCATGGTAAAGGCGCAACTACGAATATTCTCACATTCGATCATGCCTTAAATGCCATGGAAGCGGCGCAATATTATAGTCGCCAGGTAATCTGTGAAAAATTCATTACAGGTTTCGATTTCAGGATTTTGGTGATCGATAACAAATTTGTATGTGCGGCATTGAGAACGCCGGCATCTATTATAGGTGATGGAAAAAACACCATTCAATGGCTGATTGATGAAACCAATAAAGATCCACGCCGTGGTTTCGGACATGAGAAAGTTTTAACCAGCATTAAGATAGATGATTATACCATGAAGATGCTGGAAGAAAAAAATTATACATTAGACACCATTCCTTCCAATGGTGAGCAGGTATTATTAAAACCAACCGCCAATCTTTCTACCGGCGGTACGTCCACAGATGTAACAGATGAAGTACATCCGACCAATATTTTCATGGCAGAAAGGATCAGCAAAATAATTGGTCTGGATATTTGTGGCATTGACGTAATGGCCCCGAATTTAAAAGTTCCCATCACTGAAAATGGCGGAGCCGTGTTGGAAGTAAATGCGGCACCGGGTTTCCGGATGCATATAGATCCATCCGAAGGCATTGCACGAAATGTGGCAGAGCCGGTGATTGATATGTTGTTTCCAAAAGGCAGCAATGGCCGGATTCCGATCATTGCCATTACCGGCACTAATGGTAAAACAACCACTACCCGACTCACGGCACATATTGCAAAAGCAGCCGGCTATAAAGTTGGATATACTACCAGTGATGGTGTGTACATTCAGAATCAAATGATGATGAAAGGTGATTGTACCGGGCCGGTATCTTCACAATTTGTATTAAAAGATCCCACGGTTGATTTTGCAGTTTTAGAATGTGCCAGAGGCGGAATATTAAAAAACGGTTTGGCATTTCAACAATGTGACATTGCTATTGTAACCAATGTTTCTTCTGATCACATGGGTTTAGGAGGCATTGATAATCTTGCGCAAATGGCCAAGGTGAAAGCCGTGGTTCCTGAAACGGTAGTAAAACATGGCTATGCTATTTTGAATGCGGATGATGATCTGGTATATGACATGCGTAAAGAACTGGATTGCAATATTGCACTATTCAGTATGGATGAACATAATAAAAGGATTGTAAAACATTGCTCAACGGGCGGACTTGCCGCTGTTTATGAAAATGGCTTTGTTACCATCCTTAAAGGCACCTGGAAAATAAGAGTACATAAAGTCACAGATATTCCGATCACCTATGGTGGAAAGGCCACGCATAATATCATGAATACATTGCCGGCAATACTGGCCACGTATTTATACCGGAATATTAAAGTAGAAGATATTAAACTGGCGTTGGAAACTTTTATTCCTTCTCCTTCACAAACACCGGGAAGATTGAATTTATTCCAGTTTAAACATTTTCAGTTTCTGGTTGATTTTGCGCACAATCCTGCAGGACTTCAATTGCTATGTGAATTTGTAACAAAACTGGATGGAACGCCAAAAGTGGGCATCATCAGTGGAACGGGTGACAGAAGAGATGAAGACATTAAAGACCTTGGAAGAATTTCTGCAAAGTGTTTTGATGAAATTATAATTCGACAGGACAAACATCTACGGGGCAGAACTGCCGAAAACATTGTCAATCTTTTAGTAGATGGAATCAATGAAAGCAAAGAAAAAGATATTCCGATCACCATCATTTATAATGAAAAGGAAGCGATCATGCATGCGTATAACACGGCAAAACCCGGTTCATTAATTACGATCATGTGTGATGTAGTGGCGGAAGCGTTGGATCTTATAAAAGGATTAAAAGAGAAAGAAGACAAAGGATAAATGGCGGATGTGCAGATCGGTAAATGTGCGTGCGAAATTGCAATTGATAAATGAAAAATTGAAAAAGGAAATGCTTTGCGTTTCCTTTTTAGTTTAGAGTTAAGACCTGTTAGGTTGGGGTAATATTTAATATAATTCTTATATTTAAATTCTAAACCTTAAAACATGAAAGCTTATTCATTTTTATTGATATTAACATTCGTATCTACAGCCTGTAAAAAAGATGATGCACCTGAACCGCTGCATGTGCGTTTTAATCCTGTAGCTTTGGAATATGTACAGCTAAATCCATCCCGTTATTATATTTATAAAGATTCGGCCACTTCAGGAATTGATTCAGTAGTTGTAACACGTAGTAATTTGGCTACCGTTTTAATTCCGGCTTCCAATACGACCGGTTTTTTTACAATCCCGGTACATAATCAAGAGCAATTTCAACTGGTATTTTCAAAATTTCGTAATTCGGTTTCACAGGAATGGTTAAAATTAAATGCGTATGCAAGTATTGGTAACAACCTACCTTTCGTATCCGTAGATTCTTCAGGTTTGTTGTTGACTGAACAGGACGGAACTTATGTATTTGCATATCCAGATGTCGTTTATCCAACCATGACAGTGGAAGGTCAGATTTATAATAATGTGATTAAAACTTTCAGCACCTTTGGTGGAGATACTTCCAACACTTATTTTAAAGATGCTACTTATTATTGGGCGAAGGGAATTGGAATTATTAAACGGGAAATTAAAACTTATGGTGGGTCTGTTAAAACACAAACATTGTTACGGCATAATTAATTTTGTTACAACCTCACAGGTTGCAACCTTTGAGGTTGAGCCGATTAAACAATCGCATTAAATCAATTCTTTAATTCTAATAAATTAACTAAGTTCTTTTTTGCTTGCACAAATCGACATAGGAGATTCAGCGATTCAAAAATTTTATATGACTGTTCTTTTTGCTTGCACAAAAAGAACCAAAAAGTGCCCTGCAATCGATATACAGCACGATTGCAGTTTTAGCTATGTTCAGCTTTTGTACAAAGTGAACTCGGATTTATATCTTTAATGAGCAGAAAAGAATTTCACCATATTAGTTAATCCATGAGAGGAAATTTATAACAGCGTTATATTTTCA
>JBKJSZ010000228.1:0-6780 GCA_046593675.1 Ferruginibacter sp. | reverse complement strand
AGGATTTCGTAAATGAATGTGAAGAGCATTTCAGCATTTTTGATATTTTTTGACATACCTAAAAACAAAGAAGCTCGTAAACACTGAGTTTTACGAGCTTTTAACTTTCGAAGAAATCAACTTGGTCGGGGCGGCAAGATTCGAACTTGCGACCTCCTGGTCCCAAACCAGGCGCGATAACCGGGCTACGCTACGCCCCGAACATTGGTTATCTTTTTCAGCGGAGAGGGTGGGATTCGAACCCACGGTACAGTTTAACCCGTACGACGATTTAGCAAACCGTTCCTTTCGGCCACTCAGGCACCTCTCCTTTAAGCCTGCCCGTTTTGAATGGGCAGCAAAAATACAATTCAATATGATTACAAACAAATCATTGTTGATATAATCGTGGATTTTTTACAACTGATCTACAAAATGCTATACAAATGTGTAAGAACTTATTATAAGGATACATCTATAGTTATCATCTAAATTAATCGGATAAATAAACAGAATTTTATTAACGGATCGCCAAATTTACATAGCGGCTAATTGCACTTTTTGCTGCAATTCCAATACACTCTCTTTAAAAAGATTATCCGTATCCATTAAGTCTTTTACGGTTTGGCAACTATGAATAACTGTAGTATGATCTCTTCCACCAAAATGCTCACCTATAGTTTTCAATGAATTTTTTGTAAACGCTTTGGAAAGAAACATAGTGATTTGTCTGGCCTGAACTATTTCACGCTTACGCGTTTTCTGTAATAACTTATCGTATGGTACATCAAAGTATTCACAAACCATTTTCTGAATGGCATCTATGGTTATTTCCTTACTGGATGATTTGACGAAATTGCGTAACACTTTTTTAGCTAATTCAAGATCTATTTCTCTCTTATTTAGCGAAGACTGTGCCAACAGGGAAATCAAAGCGCCCTCGAGTTCTCTTACATTACTGTTGATATTGTAAGCAATATATTTTACCACTTCACGAGGCATTTCCAGACCATCGTGTTTCATTTTATTTTCTAATATCTCAATCTTGGTATCATAATCCGGCAATTGAACATCTGCACTCAATCCCCAGCGGAAACGACTTAACAACCTTTCCTGTACACCTTCCAGATCTTTAGGTGGTTTATCACTCGTTAAAATCAGTTGCTTTCCACTCTGGTGCAAATGATTAAAAATGGAAAAGAAGGCATCCTGCGATTTTTCTGCACGATTAAAAAACTGGATATCATCAATAATCAATACATCGATCAACTGGTAAAAATGTATAAAATCATTGATCGCATTATTGCGACCGTGATCAATAAACTGGTTGATGAATTTTTCTGAACTTACATATAACACAACTTTGTTGCTATGCAAACGCTTCACTTCATTTCCGATGGCTTGTGCCAGGTGTGTTTTTCCTAAACCTACACCTCCGTAAATTACCAATGGATTAAAAGAAGTGGCGCCGGGTTTTTCTGCAACCGTTTTACCTGCTCTTCGAGCCACCCTGTTACAATCGCCTTCTATATAAGAATCTAATGTGTAAGAATGATTCAACTGAGGATCGATCTGCATTTTCTTCAGACCGGGAATTACAAACGGATTTTTAACCGGGTTATTTATGACTAAAGGAAAATCCATTTCGTTATTTGAATAAGATTTATAACCATTTCCCGGCACATCCATAGTAAGTGGTTTATTCTTACTGTTTCCGCTGTCAACCATAATTCTGTATTCCAGTCTCGCTTCCTTTCCTAATTCTCTTTTTAATGTTTTTGCAAGAAGAGAAACATAATGCTCTTCAAGATACTCATAAAAGAACTGACTTGGTACCTGAATCGTAAGTATTTTTTCAGTTAATGCTACCGGTTTGATGGGTTCGAACCATGTTTTAAAATGTTGCCATTCTACAATGTCTTTAATGATCTCTAAACAATTAGCCCAAACTTTATCAAACAGTTTATCCATTATTCCTTCAGCAGTTTATATCTTTTAGTAGAAATCTTGTATGTCAGAAGTTCGTACAGCTAAAAAACATTTTTGAATAATTATTTTTTAGCAGGACAGCGAATATCAAAAATAATTTGTTGATAAAAAAATTTTTTATTCGTTTGTTTTATTCGCATTGATGACAGTTTTTCATTTTTCAAAAAATAAAAAATAATCAGCCTTAAAAATCAAAAATCCAGTCTGCAAAAAATATTTCTTCTCCTTGTTTCAAATCAATGAAACTCAATACAGCAAAGGATTTACAAAAACTATTGAAAGAAAATACAGATTAAATCTTTAATTATTTTTTTCTTTCAGATAATTCATTTAAATAAGCGCTGAATAACATCTGCAAAAAATATTATTTTCTGTTAGCTTCACCAATTTATCAACAATTTCAATCACGAATAAAGTTTACTTTTGGTGTTCTAAATTTTGAGATATGAGTTTTGAGATTACCGGCAAACTGGTGGCTAAATTTGAAATTGTTCAGCGTAATGAATCTTTCAAAACACGCGAGTTCGTAATAGAAAAAACGGACGAAGTAAACGGCAGAAGTTTCTCCAATTTTATTAAGTTTCAGTGTGTACAGGATAAAACTGCCATCATTGACCGTGTAAACACGGGCGATAATGTAAAAGTTTACTTCAATATCAAAGGCACTAAATGGGAAAAAGATGGTAAGGTCAGTTATATCACCAATCTTGATGCCTGGCGAATTGAACAACTATTAAATGTAAATTCGAGCCAGCAGGTTAATAATGATTACCTGGAACCATTGGATACTTTCTCCGCATCTTCGCCAGATACAGTAGACGATCTTCCGTTCTAATCAATCGGTTAGCCGATATTAATTATGCAAAAAAAATTAATGTTGCAACTGCTTCCGTCAGAAGCGATGGATGATGGTTTCATCCGGCAGCGCATTGCCATGCAGGAATCGATAAAACCTCGTTCTCTTACCGGATATTCTATTACCAAAAGATCTATAGACGCACGTAGCCGTCAGGTTTACATCAATCTCCAGGTGAATGCTTTTATTGATGAGCCTTTTCATAAAACTGATACCTACCATTTTCAATTTAAAGAGGTGCAGCATGCAGAAAAAAAAGTGGTCATCATTGGAGCGGGTCCTGCAGGTTTATTTGCTGCATTACAATTAATGGAAGCGGGAATCAAACCCATCATTCTGGAAAGAGGAAAAGATGTACGGAGCCGAAGGCGTGATTTAGCGATTCTGAATAAAGAAGGTATCATAAATCCGGAAAGCAATTATTGTTTTGGTGAAGGCGGTGCCGGAACGTACAGCGATGGTAAATTATATACCAGAAGCAGTAAACGCGGAGACATCGCCAGAATACTGCAATTGTTCGTGTTTTTTGGCGCGGAAGCCAGTATTTTGTATGATGCGCATCCGCACATTGGCACCAATAAATTACCACAGATCATCACCGCCATGCGGCAGCATATCATACGCTATGGCGGTGAATTCTATTTCGAACAAAAAGTTACCGGTTTAAAAATCGTTGATCAAAAGATACAAGCTGTAAAAACCACAAAAGATATTTTTGAAGCCGATGAATGTATTCTGGCAACAGGCCATTCTGCACGCGATATTTTCATCATGTTACAGGAACACGGCATTTTAATTGAAGCCAAACCGTTTGCATTGGGCGTGCGTATTGAACATCCGCAAACATTGATCGATTCTATACAGTACCACGCCGAAAAAGAAAGAGATGTTTTATTACCACCTGCATCTTATTCGCTGGTGCAACAAGTTGATGATCGTGGTGTTTTTTCTTTTTGTATGTGCCCGGGAGGCATTATAGCGCCTGCTTCCACAGATGTACAGGAATTGGTGGTTAACGGTTGGAGCCCTTCTAAAAGAAATAATCCATTTGCAAATAGCGGTATGGTGGTGCAGGTTCATACAGAAGATGCCATGCTACACACAAAATCTTTGGGCCTTAAAGCCAATGATCCGTTGCTGATGATGCACTTTCAAAAAATGGTGGAACAGCATGCGTATAAAGCAGGTGGAGGAAAATTTGTGGCACCTGCTCAGCGGATGGCGGATTTCTGTGATAAAAAAATTTCAACCTCACTTCCTACAAACTCTTATTTGCCCGGTGTATTATCTTCAGAACTTCAAAATGTATTGCCTGATTTTATTTACCAGTCTTTATCAAAAAGCTTCCGTGCTTTTGGAAAAAAAATGAAAGGATATTATACCAATGAAGCCATGGTGGTAGCAACAGAAAGCCGAACATCAAGCCCGGTAAGAATTCCAAGACATGCAGAAACTTTACAACATCCACAGATAAAAAATTTATATCCCTGTGGAGAAGGTGCCGGTTATGCCGGGGGAATTGTAAGTGCCGCCATGGATGGTGAACGGGTTGCCTCTGCCATTGCCATACGTTTGTTGCGCTCGTAAGTTTGTTAGTCCGCTTATCCTTAATTCCACTTATCTTTTACATATCATTTTACTTTCGTTTATAATAATTGCTTATGAATATTCTTGAACTACAAAATCTTAAAAAATATTTTGCTACACAAAAGGCGGTTGATGATATCAGCATGACGATAGCAGAAGGAAATATTTTTGGTCTGTTAGGACCAAACGGTGCAGGCAAAACTACATTGCTGCGCATGATCACCGGAATATTTTATCCGGATAGCGGCGAGATCATTTTCAATGGTAAAAAATTCGATCCGTTAAATGATGTCAGCAACATCGGTTATATGCCGGAAGAACGTGGTCTTTATAAAAAAATGAAAATAGGCGAGCAGGTTTTATATCTCGCCCGGTTGAAAGGACTAAGCCGCAACGACGCTATGGATGCCATCAAAGAATGGTTCAGGAAATTCGAAATGGAAAGCTGGTGGAATAAAAAAGTGGAAGACCTTAGTAAAGGGATGAGTCAGAAATTACAATTTGTAACAACCGTTTTACACAGGCCAAAACTGATTATACTGGATGAACCTTTCAGTGGATTAGATCCGGTGAATGCCAACCTTATAAAAGATGAAATTTTTCAGCTTGCAAAAAATGGAAGCACCATTATTTTCAGCACCCATCGTATGGAACAGGTGGAAGAGATCTGTAACCATATTGTTTTAGTAAATAAAGGAAAGAAAATTTTAGATGGCACTGTGAAAGGTGTGAAGAATCAATTCAAAGAAAATTTATACAGCCTTCATACGGAGGGAGATTATTCCATTTCTGATAATCCTTATTTTTCTGTAATCAGCGTTGCAGAAGAAAAGATGCTGCTGAAACTGAAGGAAGATGTTAACACTAACAACGTTTTACAGGAACTCATCAACAGAAATATTCCGATACATAATTTTCATGAAGTACTTCCTTCACTCAACGATATTTTTATTAAACTGGTAGAGAACACGCAAACATCCCGTCAATTTTTAAAATCTGTAAAATAATGTCAAAAAATAAAATAGGATTGGTAATCGGACGTGAATATTTTTCACGGGTAAAGAAAAAATCTTTTCTGATCACTACTATTCTTGTTCCGATTGTGATCATAGGTTTTTATGTAGCCATCATTGCCATATCCGTAAAAGGTGGTTCCGATAAAAAATCCATTGCAGTGATAGATAATGGAAACCTCTTTAAAAATATATCTAAAGAAGAAAATAAATCTGACATCATTTATACATTGATCTCTAATGAAACCGAAAAAAGTTTTGTATCAAAATATAAAAAAGATGGCTATGATGCCTTGTTATATATTCCTGTATTTAGTTTGGATTCTCCCAGAAATTTTGTGATACACAGTCAATCCTCATTAAGCCTGAGTACCACCATGGCCATTGAAAATAAAGTAAATAAAGCCATTGAAGATAAAAGGTTGTTGGCCCAGGGATTTGATCCTGCAAAGTATGCCGCCATTTCTGCAGATGTGAATCTTGAAAATACCATTGATACAAAAGAAGGCGGAAAGAAAAGTGTGGCCGGCGTTGCTTATATGGTTTCATTTGCCTGCGGATTGCTGATTTACATGATGATGATGATCTATGGCACACAGGTAATGCGTGGTGTAATGGAAGAAAAAACAAATCGTATTGCAGAAGTTATTGTTAGCTCTGTTAAACCTTTTCAATTAATGATCGGAAAAATTGTTGGTATTGGCGCAGTGGGTCTAACACAATTTCTGATATGGATGGTTTTAATATTTTCCCTTACCAGCCTTATTCCATTATTAGCTCCCGGCGTGATGGATAATTTACCTAAATCAGGAGGCGAAAATGCAGGAACAGTTGTAACAGAAGTTATGCAGGGACTTTCCTCCTTACCGCTGTTAAAAATTGGCGTATCGTTTGTATTTTATTTTCTGGGAGGATATTTAACGTACGCTTCGTTGTTTGCGGCAATAGGCAGCGTTGTAAACGACGATCAGCAGGATGCACAACAACTTGTTTTTCCGGTATTGATGCCTATCATTTTAGGATTTGTAATTATGACTAATGCGATCAATCAGCCCAACAGCAACCTGGCCGTTTTCGGAAGTATATTTCCTCTTACCTCTCCGATAGTAATGATGGGAAGAATCACCTATGACATTCCATTATGGCAACTCGCTACCAGCATGTTGTTACTGGTTGGATGTTTTCTTTTCTTTACCTGGATAACGGCAAAGATTTACCGGATAGGAATTTTAATGTATGGCAAAAAACCAAGCTGGAAAGAAATGTTTAAATGGGCTTTCAAATCATAAAGCGGTTGTAGAAATATGCTGATCAGAGCCATCTCCAAAAACGGCTTTTTTCATTTCTACTTTCGCA
>JBKJSZ010000112.1:0-6174 GCA_046593675.1 Ferruginibacter sp. | reverse complement strand
CTTCTAAATAGTTTTTCCCCGGCAGGATACATCCCATGTTACCTGCTACCGGTTCAATAATTATGGCAGCAATTTCATTTTGATTTTCCTCAACCAGTTTTTGTACTGCTTCAAGATCATTGTATGGAGCGGTTAATGTATCAACCGAAACTCCCGGTGTTACACCCGGCACAGTTTGAATATTTAATGTTGCAACGCCGCTTCCTGCTTTCACCAGGAAAGAATCTGCATGCCCATGATAACAACCTTCAAACTTTATGATCTTATTTTTTCCTGTATAACCTCTTGCTAAACGTATGGCACTCATGCAGGCTTCCGTTCCGCTGCTTACCATTCTGATAAGATCTACATTCGGAACCATTTTTACAATCAGCTCCGCCATTTTTATTTCCAATTCGGTAGGTGCACCATACGAAGTGGAATAATCTGCATATTCTTTAATGGCATTCACCACGGCTGGATAGGCATGCCCTAAAATCATCGGGCCCCAGGAAGAGATGTAATCAATATATTTATTATCATCTGCATCAAATAAATAAGCGCCTTTTGCTTTTTTAATAAACAAAGGTGTTCCGCCCACGCTTTTAAAAGCACGTACCGGTGAATTAACGCCACCGGGAATTGTTTGTTGAGCACGTTCAAAGAGTTGTTTGCTGGTTGTAGTATTCATAAAAAAGTAAAAAGATAAAAGTAAAAAGATAAAAGTGAGATCAAAATAACTGATACAGAGCCTATCTTTTACTAAGTAATATGGCTGCGTCTTTTGCAAAATAGGTGGCGATTAAATCTGCTCCCGCTCGCTTGATAGAAGTAAGCGTTTCTAAGATGGCTTTATCTTCATCTATCCAACCCATTTTTGCCGCAGCTTTTATCATAGCATATTCGCCACTTATATTATACACACTTACCGGAACCTGTACATGATCTTTTACTTCCCTTACAATATCGAGATAAGGTAATCCGGGTTTTACCATTACAATATCAGCACCTTCTTCTACATCCATTAACGCCTCTTTTACTGCTTCCGTTCTATTCGCATAATCCATCTGGTAAGTTTTCTTATCGCCAAATCCGGGTGCGCTATCGAGGGCATCACGAAATGGACCATAAAAACAAGACGCATATTTTGCACTGTATGCCATGATGCCTGTTTTTGTAAACCCGTTTTCTTCAAGTCCCTGGCGAATTGCACCAATTCTTCCATCCATCATATCACTAGGTGCTACCATATCTGCTCCTGCCTGTGCATGACTGATACTCATCTTCACCAATGCCTCCACCGTTGGATCATTCACAATTTCACCATCTTCTACAATACCATCATGTCCGAATGACGAATATGGATCAAGTGCCACATCGGTCATAACATACATTTCCGGAACAGCCGCTTTGATTGCCCTTATACTTCTTTGCATAAGACCGTCCGGATTCCAGGCTTCTTTACCGGTATTATCTTTTAATGCATCATTACATTTAATAAATAACAATACGCATTTGATACCCAGTTCCCATAAAATTTTTACTTCTTCTATGGTTTGATCTATGCTTCTTCTGAAATAATTTGGCATAGAAGCAATTTCCGTAACCACATTTTCTCCTTCATCAATAAATAAAGGCGCAATAAAATGCTCCGGTTTCAAAATTGTTTCTGCCACCATACTCCTGATGGCAGGATTTGCTCTTAAAATTCTATTTCTTCTTTGCAGATACATACATTTAGTTTTAGTTTATCCATTCTTTCGGATGTAAACAGGCCTGTAATAATTTATCTTCTTCACTTCCGGCCTCAGGTTGATAATTATAATCGAAACGTACAGTTGGCGGAAGGCTCATCAAAATACTTTCTGTTCTTCCATTTGTTTTTAAACCAAAAATGGTTCCTCTGTCATGAACAAGATTGAACTCTGTATATCTTCCTCTTCTTATTTCCTGCCAATATTTATGCTTTGGCAAATACTCTGAAGATTTTCTTTTTTCAACAACAGGAATATAAGCCTCAATAAAAGCATATCCGCAATCCTTTGCAAAGTTCATCCAGTACGTAACTGAATGTATTTCATCTTCCCGTTTATAATCATAAAATATTCCTCCAATGCCGCGCATTTCATTGTTGCGATGTGCATTCACAAAATACCGGTCACATTCTTTTTTAAATGTGGCATAAAAATCAGGATCATATTTATCACAAACGGATTTGTATACGGAATGAAATGCCTTTGCATCTTCTTCAAATAAATAATAGGGCGTAAGATCTGTACCACCACCAAACCAGCGATCTGTTAACTGATCTTGATCATCATACAATTCAAACATTCTGTAATTGCAATGTACCGTGGGAACAAAAGGGTTTTGCGGATGCATAACTATACTCAAACCACAAGCAAACCATTTAGAACCGTTAATCTTTAATTGTGTTTGCATGGCTTCCGTAACATCACCAAAAACAATGGAAGTATTTACGCCACCTTTTTCAAAAACATTTCCATTTGCCATCACCCTCGTTCTTCCATAACCACCACCCGGACGCTCCCAGCTATCTTCCTGAAAAACAGATTTTCCATCACATACTTCCAGTGATGTACAGATATCATCCTGTAACTGAAGTATGAACTTCATCCATTGTTCTTTTACAGGCTGATCTACTTTAAACATGTTGACCAAATTCTTTAACAGCTTCTACAAAAGCTTTTGCATGATCCACCGGAACATTCGGAGTAATCCCATGACCCAGATTGGCAATATATTTTTCTTTACCAAATCCATCAATCATTTCCTTAACGGATTTTCTGATTTCAACTATAGGTGCTAATAATTTTGCAGGATCAAAATTGCCTTGTAACGTAATATTATTATTCGTTAACGCACGGGCTGTTTGCGGGGAAACACACCAATCCAAACCTAAAGCTGCTGCACCGGATACTGACAAATCTTTTAAGGCATACCAACTGCCTTTTGCAAATACGATCACTGGCGCCACTTCTTTCACGGCTTTCACGATCTGCAGAATATATGGCTCTGCATATATTTTAAAATCATTCGGACTCAAACAACCAGCCCAGCTATCGAAAAGCTGTACGGCATCTGCACCGGCTTGTACCTGCATCTTCAAATAATCAATGGTAATGTCTGTTATTTTTTGTAATAAACTATGCGCCAATAACGGCTCCGTATAGGCGAACTGCTTGGCTTTATCCCAGGTTTTGCTTCCTTTACCTTCCACCATATAACACAACAAGGTCCAGGGTGCACCGGCAAATCCAATCAAAGGCACTCGGCCGTTCAATTCTTTTTTTGTAAGGGAAAGCGCCTCGCCTACATATTTTAAAGATTGTTCAACATCTTTTGTGATCAATGCATCTACATCAGCTTGTGTTTTTATCACTTTCGGCAATGCCGGACCTTTCCCTTCTTCCATGGTAACCGTTAAGCCCATTGCCTGCGGAATTACGAGAATATCCGAAAATATTATAGCAGCATCCACACCTATCTGATCAATCGGTTGCAAAGTGATGGCGGTAGCCAGTTCCGGTGTCTGTACTCTGGTAAAGAAATCATATTTCGCTTTCAGAACTAGATAATCCGGCAAATATCTTCCTGCCTGCCGCATCATCCAAACCGGAACACGATCTGTTTTTTCTCCTCTTAAAGCCCTGAGAAATAAATCATTTTTTAAATTCATCTTTTTTCTTTTATGCAAACCATTGAATGGCTTCTTTTATTAAATGTTCTTTTGATGGTGCAGATGCTATGATCAGTTCATTTGAACTGTATTGCCTGATTGTTTCTGCTGTTGTTTTTCCAATGGCAAACATACACGTATGAGGTGTAACTGTATTGATAGAAAAAAAACTATGTACCGCACTGGGACTAAAAAAAACAATGGCATCATATTCCTTGATTATTTTTCTTGGAATATTAATGGTTTCATACACAATGATCTCCGTAACCTCTATGCCGGCCTCTTTTAATTTTTCAGGTAATTCTTTACGATGAATATCTCCACAGAAAAAAATTATTTCTTCTTTATATCCATCCTTTATAATTAATTCTGCTAATTCAGTGGCATTGTCTGCGGTTCCTGAAATAACTGATTCACCAAAATATTTTTCTACAAGTTCTTTGGTAGCATAACCGATACAATAAATATTCCATTGAACTATTGCTGCACTTATCAGTTCATACACCGCTTCCACCGCATTCATACTTGTAAAAACCACGGTAGTTTCCCGTAAAGTTGCATTTTCCACTTCCTGCTGTATCTCCACAGTTTTGATAGGCTCTGTTTTTATAAAAGGTACAACGTGAAGTTTGATATCAGCATTTGCAGCCAATTGTATCAACTCTTCTTCAACGGGACGTGTTGACAATATTTCTATTACGGTATTCATAAAATGGTTGCAGCTATTTCCCTGCCGCCATTTTCTAAAAGTTCCAGTGCCATTTTTATTCCCAAATCATGCAGATCATCTGATGCCGCATATTTTTCAATTTCAACCATTTGATTTCCGTCAACTGTAAGAATATTTCCATGAAAAAAAATATCCTTACCATCAAATTGCGCCAATGCGCTGATAGGTGTGGAACATCCACCCAATAAAGCACGTAAAAAATCTCTTTCAATTTTTGTACACAAGGCAGTGCGTTCATCATTTAACAAATGCAATGCATCCATGATCCAATCTTCTCCTGTTCTGCCAACTACCATAATAGCACCCTGAGCAGGCGCCGGTAACATCCAGGATATCTCCAGGGAATTTTGTGGACGAAGATTAATTCTTTCTAAACCGGCCGCTGCTAGAATAGCACCTTGCCAGTTACTATCGTTTAGTTTTTGTAAACGTGTATTTACATTACCTCTCAGATTTACGACATTATGCTTTGGAAAACGATTCAGCCATTGCGCTTTTCTTCTGATACTGCTTGTGCCGATTGTGGCAACAGAAAAAGCATTCGCCTCTTCTTCATTTACATTTTCCCATGCAAAATCATTAATATCAGAAGAAGCCCGTTTCATCAATGATGGATGCGGTACAAAAAGATCATGAAAATTTGCACGTTTTAAAACGGCACCCTGACTTATTCCAGGAGGCATTTGTGTTGGAACATCTTTCATGGAATGAACCGCGATATCAATACGGCCATTTAATAAAGCGATATCGAGCGATTTAGTAAAAATGCCTTGCACACCCATTTCATATAAAGGCGTCTGCAGGTCAATATCGCCTTCGCTTTTAATAAAGACCAATTCAGATAAAAAACCTTCTTCGCGCAGTAACTCCTGCACATGTGTTGCCTGCCAAACGGCAAGTTCACTTTCCCTGGTTCCTATTCTTATAATGGAAGGCTGATTCACTAGTTGGAAGAAGGAGATATAAAATCATTTATGGCCTCAATATACTGGCATCCACGCTGGTTAGCAACTTTCATTTTCACCGCCATTCCATTGATTACTTTCTGAATTCTTTCTTCAGAATTTTTTCCGGTTATGGCTGAAACAGATACACAAATATTTGAATCAAAAATATTATCGTCTTTTAAAGTAAGCAGTTTTTTCTTTACTGCTTTTAATACCGGAACATGTTGGCGCATGTCGTACCAATCTAAAAATGTCAACAAATGTTCGTGAATGATCGCTTTTGCTTTTGGAATTTCGCCAGCACGTTTTGCCAACGTTTCATCTTTTATTTTACTCAGTTCATCCACTCCAATTAATGTAACTTCTTTTAATGTAGCAACAACTTCCGCCACATTACATGGAATAGAAAGATCTATGACCAACCGTGCTTTTTTTTGTTTGAATTGATATGTTTGTACAACAGGAACAGATGCATGCGTAGCTACCAAAATAATATCTGCCATATCAACCTGTTCATCCAACGTTTTCCATGGTGCAGAATGGATACCGTGTTTCTCTGCTAATAAAAAAGCTTTTTCTTCGGTTCTGTTTATAAGCGTAATGTTATTTCCGGGAAGGTAATCGATTAAATTTTTGCAAGTATTGCTACCAAACTTTCCGGTACCGATCAGTAAAATATTTTTATTACGAACCTCACAAAAATTGCGAATAAACTGTATGGCTGCAAATGAAACCGAAACTGTACCGCCACTTAACTCTGTTGCAGTTCTTATTTTTTTTGAAGACTGTAAAACATCATTCACCAATCTTTCTAAAAA
>JBKJSZ010000007.1:0-9411 GCA_046593675.1 Ferruginibacter sp. | reverse complement strand
TAAAGCAGCCTAATGCGCAATCAATTCACACTCATCAGCACATTTAGAACATATTTCCGCACATTGCAGACAATGGTCATGTTTGTGTTTATTGCACTCTTCGGCACATAAGTCACACATTTTAGCGCATAATTTTAGTACCTCTTTTATTTGCTCACTGCTCAGGCTCATCAAATTTGCGGAAGCAGTACAAATTGCGGCGCATTCCATATTCAACTGTATGCATTGCCGCATTTCTGTAATATTCGGATCTTTTGTGCAAGCGGAAGCACAGTATTGGCAGATAGCAGCGCATTTCAGGCAAGTATCAATACAAATTTCATATTGTTGGTATCCAGTCATGTTAAATATGAAGGCAATTTTCATTCCATCTAAAAAATCTAACACATCATTTGTAATTTTGAAGCATGTCAGAACATCTCATTATAACATCAGGGTCCAAAGTCCGGCAATATGAACTTTTAATCCCTCAAATTAAAGCTGTTACAGAAGGCGAAACAGACCTGATTGCGAATCTTGCAAATATTTGCGCCATATTAAAAGAACAGTTCGGATGGCTTTGGGTTGGTTTCTATTTAGTAAAACAAGAGGAATTGGTATTAGCACCTTTCCAGGGACCTCTTGCGTGTACTCGTATTAAAAAAGGAAAAGGTGTATGCGGAACAAGTTGGGAAAAGAAAGAAATTTTAATTGTGGATGATGTTGAAAAATTTCCCGGACATATTGCGTGCAGTAGTTTATCAAAATCAGAAATCGTTCTGCCTGTCATCAGAAATAATGAAGTGATAGGTGTACTCGATATTGACAGTAGCTCGTTGAAATCTTTTGATCAAACCGATGCAAATTATTTACAACAAATCATAGACCTGATTTAATTGCCATCTTTCCACGACCATAAATATCTGCAGGCATAGGTGCGATATGGTTTCCATTTTTCAGCAATCTGGAGCATTGTCTCTTTCATTGCTTTTTTATCCTCCGTATTTATTTTATATAGCTTTGTCATGGCTTGTTGAATACCCAGATCGTCCACTGCAAATACATCTTCTCTTCCTAAAGTAAACATTAAGATCATTTCTGCCGTCCAACGTCCAATGCCTTTTATCTGAACCAGAAATTCAATGAGTTCTTCATCTTCCATTTTATGAATTCGTTTATCTGTGATCCTATGCTCAACAAAAAAAGTACAGACATTGCGCACATAATTTGTCTTTGCATTGGATAAACCAATTGCCCGTAGCGTATCAAAATCTAACTTAAGAATTTCAGCAGCAGATGGGTTTTTACTTTTAAAAAGATCCAGAAAGCGTTGGTAAATAACAGCGGCCACTTTTGTGCTTAGTTGCTGGCTGATAATAGAAGCGCAGATACGAAGGTGAATCTGATTTCGTTTTTCCAAAACCGGCGCGTCTATTACGTCTACCAGTTTCGCCAGTTTTTTATCAGTACGGAGATGATGTATAAATTCCATTTCACAACCTTATGTGCAATGATACATAAATTATCCGTCGGGCTTATCACTAAAAGCTTACTCTTTCTGTGAATGATGAACTTCCGGTTGATCCGAAAAAGAGTGTAGATCTGAAACGGATTCGAGTTTTCCCTTGTATAACTCAGCAAAGAAGTTATTACAACCAAGTAAATGGCAATAATTAATTATACTGTCCAGTTAGTTGTTCCGTCTTTTTCATCTTTTAAAATAAATCCCATTTCCTGTAATTGAATTCTGATTTTATCCGAAGTGGCATAATCTTTATTTGCTTTTGCCTGGTTCCGTAATTCCAACAACAGCTCCATGATACCTTTTAATTTTTCATCATTTGCAGATGAGAAATCCTGTAGCCCCATAATATCTTCCAGGAAAATTTTGAATTGGCTTTTCATCCTGTCAATCGTTGCTGCACTTAATGAATTTGCGGGTATGATTCCATCTTTTAATGAATTAATTACTGGTGTCATCTCAAACATATTGGCAATGATTTTAGGAGTACTAAAATCATCATCCATAAACTCTTCAAATTCTTTCAGCCATTGAATACATTTATTATCAAGTTCAATATCTCCGGCAATAGAGGACGTTGAAAAATTCATATTCAGTAAAATGGTATATGCTTCCCATAAACGTTTCATTGCTTTTTCACTAGCCGTCAATGCCTCACTTGAAAAATCAAGTGTGCTTCTGTAATGACTTTGTAAAACAAAAAAACGAATGGTCATGGGATGAAAGGCCTGTGTGAGTAAAGGATGATTTCCGCTAAACATTTCTGTCAGCTTAATTTGGTTGTTATAACTTTTGCCCATCTTTCTTCCATTCACTGTAATCATATTATTATGCATCCAGTATTTAACGGGAGAAATGTTATTGCAGATAGTACTTTGTGCAATTTCACTTTCATGATGAGGAAACTGAAGATCCATACCACCGCCATGAATATCAAATTCAGCACCTAAATATTTTGTGGCCATTGCCGAACATTCTATGTGCCATCCCGGAAAACCTTCGCCCCACGGGCTTCTCCATCTCATGATATGTTCGGGCGCTGCAGATTTCCAAAGTGCAAAATCCGCTCTGTCTCTTTTTTCATCCTGACCATCAAGTTCACGGGTAGTTTCCAATAATTCATCAATTACTCTTCCACTTAACTTTCCATAATCATAATTGGCAGCATATTTTTTTACATCAAAATAAACAGATCCATTTTTTTCATAAGCATAACCTTCAGAAATAATTTTTTCGATCATGTTGATCTGTTCCACAATATGTCCGGTTGCTGTGGGTTCTATACTGGGTTCAACGCAATTAAATTGTTTCATTGCCCAGTGATACAGGTTTGTATATTTCTGAACCAGTTCCATAGGTTCCAGTTTTTCCAATAATGCTTTTTTTCCTACTTTATCTTCTGCTTCACGGCCTTCTTCTCCAAAATGTCCTGCGTCTGTAATGTTTCTTACATAGCGAACTTTGTTTCCTTTATAAGTGAGATAGCGATACACCACATCAAAAGTAATATAAGGCCTTGCATGACCTAAATGACTTTCGCCACTTACAGTTGGGCCGCATACATACATACCAACATGTCCCGGTGTTATAGAAGTAAATATTTCTTTTTGCCTCGTAAATGAATTATAAATCTTTAATGGCATAAATTATTATTGTAAAAACAAAGATAAGTAACCTATAAGGTTGGCGAAGTATAAAACAAGTCGGTGATCAATGGATAATGATCGCTTAATTTTTTCTTAATACGTACAAACTGCTGCACGGTAAAACGTTTATCACAAAAGATATGATCGATACGTAAAGTGGGAGAAACACTATAAAATGTTCTTCCGATACCTGTACCTTTTTCTGCGAAGGTATTTGTCATGTTTTTTCCAATAGTATAATATGCATAACTATTAGGAACATCATTAAAATCACCACAAATAATTACCGGGTATTTTGATGAATCCATTGATTGACGAATGTGATTACTTTGCTGGCTTCTTTTCAAAAAACCGGTTCGAAGTTTACTAATGATATTGGTTGACTTTATTAGATCTTTTTGATCTTTCAATGTAGGTTTATCAATATAATTCCTGTTTTTTTCAGAAAATTTTAGTGATTGCATATGAATATTAAATACACGGAATGTATCTGTTTTCCGAACCACATCAACATATTGAAAAATAGAATTATAATCATTTGGAGAAAAGCTCACCGTATTTTTTTGAACAATAGGTAGCCTGCTGAATATAATAATTCCAAAATGATGATTTTCATCAAAATCAAGTTTTGGATTATAGCTGTAATGATAGTATTCAAAACCGAGTTGCGTCATTAGTTGTTGTAGATTATTAATCGACTTTGGTTTTTCACCTGCAACCACTTCCTGAAAACAGGCTATGTCTGGCTGGTATGAATTTATCATGTCAATCATTTCCTGTTTTCTTTCGGGATGTGTTTTGTGTTCCAGGATATCGAAGTGCTCCACGTTCCAGCTCATGATACGAATGTTGGAAGGATGTTTTTGATGTACGAAATCAGGCGTTAACCGTATTTGTACAAGATGCTTTAATGGTTGCCAGCAAAGTGCAAGAGTTGTAATGCTGATCAGCGATAAAATAGGTTTTGCAAATATCCAAAAGAAGAAAAAAGCCAGTATAAACAATAAAAAATAAAAAGCTGCTAATGTAAACAAACCAGTGAACCAGAATTTTTCGGGGTTTACATATTTTCCATAACAGCCTATGATCATCCCCACAGACATCAACACATTGATGATGGTTAATACAGTTTTAGTAAATGAACGCAGTTTGCTCAAAGCCATGCAACGAATTTACATAAATGCTAAGTTTAACTTGCATTTCCGTAAATAAGTATTCAGGCAAGATTTAAAGATTCAAGGTATACAACGCCTTGTTGCGTTACATAAACGCACATTAACTTTTTTCCATTCACTACTGTTTGCCGTACATCAACTAACTTTCTTTTATACAATCCAGGTAATGAAGTACTGAAATGGCGTGGTGAACAAGGGCTGTTGTTTTCTTTTTGATTTTTCCAACATTCTGCTAATTTATTGATCATAATGTTGGTTAGGGGCCGTACATAAGTATTTGTATTCATAGGTTTTTATTTCGTCTGTAAATAATTCAAATATTATGTTTTAGTTTTTTATTGCTTTGCTAAACTTCTTACTTGTTAGTTTTTTATAAAATATTGTATCATCAACTTTATTGTATCTATAAAACGACTTTTAATTCCTAGTTGATGGATGTTAGTCATCTTTCATAATTTATAGTTTTATGTTATAGTTAAAAAAGTATGCCATCTTGTGGTGATATACCAAACAGTCTGCATTTACCACCCATTTTATAATAATAAAATATTTTTTTTACAAAATATTTGCAATTGACTTAACAGTGCTGAACATATAATTCCTTATTGAATATGGCATCATGATACAAATTTTGATATTTTTGAAGAGTTTATTATTTGCCTTCCATGGATAAGCGAAAAAAGATTATAAATAAAAAAGATAAAAATATTTGTGGCATTTTAATTTTGCTTAAATCCATTAATTAAAATGCCTGGAATCTACAGCCACCTTAATAGATTGATTTTCCAATAATTCATTTCCTTTTGCAACATTGGAAGGTTCAATATAAGGCGCTTCACGTAAATACGAACCGGTTGTAATATTTCTGATGGCACTTGCAAGGCTTGTTTCATTTACATCGCCCCAGTCTTTATCCAGTCCATCTGCAATTTGTGCATTTACAGAAAGGCCATTATAATAATTTCCTTCTCCGTTTTTATTTACGGTTTTAAATGAAACGGGAAATAAATACCAATCGCCTAATTCTATAGGAAAAAACCCTACAGGTTTACCATGCGTTGCAGAAGCGCCGATCAGTTTTACATTCATATAAGGTTTCAAATTATTAATAAGCAATTCACTGGCAGAGGCGGTTCCCCGTCCTACAATAAAGTAAACGGTATTTAAATTTATAATGCCCGCTTTTCTGAAATTCGTAGAATTATTTTTGGACGCATTGGCATTGTTGAATATTTGTTTCATCATCAGTTGTCCATGGGCAGCATTGTTTACCAGGTAATTTGCAAGGCTTTCCTGTAACGAAACATAACCACCACCGTTGTATCGCAGATCAATAATAATATCTGTTATATTTTGTGAAGCAAATTTGCTGAAAACCCTGGAAAATTCAGATTGGATCTGCGACTGGTTTCCTAAAAAAGAATTAAAAACAAGATACCCGATACGTCTTCCGTTGGTAGTATATACCGTATCTAAATAAACGGGTTTTTCTGAATAATGTGAGGCAGATAATGCAACCGGAAAATTTGTTCCATCCGGTTTCTCAAAAACAAAATTGGTGGAAGAAGCTTTATAAATATTATCAATTATAAAATTAGCATTAGCTGTAGAAATATTTGAATTTCCATTGATCTGTTTTACTTTCCATCCTCTGTGTATTCCTGCCCTTCCTGCGGGTGCATATGGTTCAACTAAGCGAACCCGAAGATCTCCTTCTGTTTTAAAAAACACCTGGAAACCAAAATCACCCAAAGCGGAGTTCGTTCCACTGAAAGTACTTCCCATTCCACCACTCATCTGGTCCCATTCAGATTTTAATATGGCAAAGCTCCATTTATCAACCGGCTGTGCAAAACCAGGCTCTAAGCTGTAGTTGCGCAAAGACGTCATTATAGAAGGATAATCCGCATAGCCATTTCCTGTAAAAGAAGTTGGAATTGATTGATTCCAGAGGTAAATATTTCGTGAGATAGCAACGGCAGAATCTTTTAATTGTGTTGTGGTTGGAATCGCTCCTGTACCAGAATTTGTCGGTGAATTAAAAGGTGACATTACGCCTTCAACATTTTTTTTACACGATAAAAAAATAATGAAGATGGCCAGGAAGTAAGTAAGTTTTTTTAACGTCATGATTTTTTTTTCAGTTATATACTGATTGCAAAAATCCTGCATACACTTGTTAATATATTTTGATTAACAAATTGTATCGTTAAAAAAATTAAAAATTAAGGCCGTAAAAGTATATCAGCTTCTGATGAAATATACATAGCAGGCGATCCACCCAGATCAATAACTTTACCCTGGACGCAAATAATTTTTCCGTTTAATGCTTCTTCCGCTTTGTATTTAAAATTAATAATATTTTCTTTCTTAATAAAAATCGTAAATACAGTATTTGGATAAGGTTGATCCAGGTTTATTAAAATATTTCCAGCCTTGCTGATTCGGCTGCTGACTACCGTACCACAAACATTTATTTCTTCATTGCGTTTTGCATATTGTTTTGCAACGGTTGTATTGAAATGATTTTTTGGTAAAGAAGTTTGTGATAAAGGTTCCACACCTCCATTTAATTTTTCCGGAAACCAATCCGTGGCGTTGTTTAATTTTTCCAATGAATCCTGTAAAACGAGCGGAAGCTTGTTGAACAAATTTAATCCTGTGAGGCTTTCGATACTATCAATAGAAACCGCATAAGAAGTTAATGGTAGATTTATAACAGCGTTAGGCATAATAAACCCAATGGCTTTTTTACTATTTGGATCAATGGCAGCTTTGAAAAAATATTTTGGAATAGGCAGTTTGTTTTTTCCTCTTTCAATAAAGAGCATATCGTTGCTGAAAACCGGGCCGGTAACTACGTATAAAATATTGTTTTTATTATTATACATATATCCTCTCAGTGCATCTTCCATATCGCCCCATCCACCTCTGTTAAATTCAGGTAATTGCGGACTCATGTTTGAATAAAAGTATGATTCAGATAAAGCACGCTGACTCCATCTGAAATCTGCAGAAGGAGCCAGATGGCCACGATCATATCCAAATCCATCGTATATTATTTTTCCATTTGCAATAGATTTTAAAAAATAATCTGCTTCTTCAGAAGATCCGGTAACTATAGAAGAATCAAAACGAAAATCATTAGTGCGTGAAATAGTTCCATTTATAATGTCAGGAGTTATGATATGTGCTACCCAACGAGCCTGTTTGTATTTTGGAACAAAAGATAAAATATAGGCAGCATGTTTTACAAGCACATCGCCGGCTATAGGTTTGGGATAACCAATATCTTCCAGTTGCACCTGAATACGTTCCAGTTTTAAGCCTTCCAGTTTTTCCGAAACTTTTAATTTCTGCAATTCGATGGAAGCCAGTTCTTTTAAAGTAGCCTCAATTTTTTCATTCACTGTCTGGGCAGAAATGCCGGAATAAAAAACACATAAAGTAAGAACCGTAAAAATTTTTTTCATAACTGAATATAATAAATCAGGAGGAACCTGAGATGAATGTTACAGATCTTCTTCAGCTGCTTTTTTCAATATATCTTTTTCTTCTTCTGTAAGAAAGTGATAGCCTTTTATGTTGATCTTGTCTAAAATTTCGTCCACACGCTGTTGTGTTACGATGGATTGTTTTTGATAAGGAACACGGGAACCTGTATTATAAAAAACCTTTTCCCTGGTTTTATGTTTTTGATTTTTATTAGGATTGAAAAGATTGTTTACCCAAAAAAATAAATTGATCATCCATACACTAAGGTCGTTTCCACGCTTCATTAAATACACGAAAAGAAATCCGGCTAACGCTCCGCCAATATGTGCTAAAGAATACGCAGCTCCCAATCCTGAAATGCCCGCAAGATCAATCACAAGATACAATACCATCAACACCCAGATGGGAATTCCTCCTCTGATCTGTGTAAAAAAACGATGATCTGGGGCAAGGGTTGTTGTAGCCATGGCAACAGCAAGCGTTCCGGTATTAGCACCAATCAATCCCACATATCCTATTTGTGAATGCAATGAAGGAATTGCATAATTAGCAATGATAAAAAATAAGGCGCCAAACCATCCTCCATAAATATAAATAGGGATGATCTTATTATTTCCCATGATGCCCTGTAAGACTTTACCAAATGCCCATAACCATAACATGTTGCCAACAATACGCATGATATTATTGCTGGTATCACTGAACATATAAGTGAAAATGGTCCAGGGACGTTCTGACAATAGCTTAAGGCTGGAAGGAAATGAGAACCAATTTAAAACCTGTGCTTCATATACAGCGGGTGATTGTTGATTAAAAAAGAAAAAAACTTTGATAATAAGCAGCAGTAAGAAAAAAGTAACATTTAAAATAAAAAGCGCGGTAACCGTATTACCGTCATACCCAAGACTGAAGCGTTGCCTCACCTTTTTATATTCGCCATGTCTTTCTGCTTCACCCATTTTACTTCGATCTTAAATATACAAAACCAAATAATAAATCAATGTTAATGCTGTTTAATAAAACGTTTGTTTGTTGGTTTTGTTCCAGTAAAAAACAATTAAAAAACCAACAAGGGCACCACCAATGTGTGCGAAATGCGCTATGTTATCTCCCTGAACTTTTGTAAATCCCCCGAAAATATCCAATGCAATTATGCCAATGATTGCCCATTTAGCTTTAACCGGAAAAGGAATAGGCATGATGAACAAAGTTGTATTGGGAAAAAGATAACCAAATGCTGCAAGCAATCCCATTATAGCACCGGATGCACCAACTGTTGCATTCTTTCGAAGGATAAACTGATAGGTTTCAAAATCCTGGGCATTCAGCACCATCTGATCAAAAGTATAAAAATCGTATGCATAACTGGCCATCTGCGTTAAAGCCGCACCAATACCGCAGATAAAATAAAAGAGAAGGAAACGTTTCGGTCCCCATAATTTTTCAATAAGAGAACCAAACATCCACAAGGCCAGCATGTTAAACAGCAGATGAAGAAATCCACCATGCATAAACATATGTGTGATGATTTGATGCGGCATAAAAACATCAGATTTATAATGATGCAATGCAAAAAGATCATCTACTTTATTTA